>NZ_JACRSE010000003.1:0-300000 GCF_014281055.1 Fluviispira vulneris
GCATTACTCACCCGTGCGCCACTAAGGTATTGCTACCTCCGTTCGACTTGCATGTGTTAGGCACGCCGCCAGCGTTCGTTCTGAGCCAGGATCAAACTCTTAGCTCTAATTACTTACTCCATAACTTACGTTATGAAGATTTTTTTTCTTTTGACGGCTCGTCTTTTATCTCGAGCCCCGAAGCTTCCCTCTCTCTCGACTTGCGTCGATTGAGTCAAAGCCTCTAAGGACCCACACTCTGTTTCTGCTCTCTTCTCTTGTCAAATAACTTCTCTTTGCTTCACTCGGTCTTTCCTTTTTCAGAGAGACTTCGCTAGCAGCGAGAATCTTTAGCTACACAACCCACATTCGGTTGTCAAACCTTTCTTGGAAAAAATTTTAATTTTTTTTCATATCATTTAATATATTGAATTTATTAAAATTTTTAAAATTCATCCTTGCAAAATTTTAGTCTATTTTTTGTGCATTCTGAAGAGAAAAACAATTGCCCCTAAAATTCTAGGACTTTAGCTTTCCTCTTTCCCGGCATATCTTAAACCTTCTTGTAAATATTCGTATTTACAAGAAAAAAAAGAGCCTCTACTTTGCGTGAAACTTTGTGACTCTTCTACTTAATAAAAACGATTTTTTTTCCTGAAATTTTTTAATTTACTAGATTAAGAAATCTTTATTTGGTAAAGCTTTCGCACTACTTTTACGAGCCGTGAGATTTCACACCACAGAAAAGAATGGAGTACAAGATGAATACTAATAATACTAAAGAAAACTCATTATTTTCTAAAAAAATTGTCTCAGATGCATTAACATTCGATGACGTCCTTTTATTACCAGGTTACTCAGAAACCTTACCGCACGAAGCAAATGTAAGTTCATATATTTCAAAGAATCTAAAACTGCATAGCCCAATCGTTTCTGCCGCAATGGACACAGTGACTGAGCATGAGCTTGCAGCAAGCATTGCCCGTCAAGGTGGACTTGGAATCATTCACAAGAACTTAACACCCGATGAGCAAGCAGAAGAAGTAAGACTTGTAAAACGCTCAGAAAGTGGAGTTGTTTTAAACCCAATTCAAGTTTCCCCACTCGACACCATTCAGTACGCTAAATCCATAATGGAATCCCGTAGAATATCTGGACTCCCTGTTGTTGAGAATGGAAGACTCGTTGGTCTTGTTACTGGGCGCGACGTTCGCTTTGAATCCGATCCCACAAAAGTTATTAAAGATATAATGACTGAACGCAGTCGTCTTATAGTTATGAGAAAAGAGCACAGAGACGCTCCTTGGGAGGCGAATTTATTTGAACAAGTTAAAAATCTTCTTCAAAAACACAGAATTAAAAAGGTACCTATCGTTGATGCCGAAGATCGTTTGGTTGGCCTCATCACAAGAAGAGATATCGAAAGCGCAATCAAATATCCAAATGCATCGAAAGATTCCTCAGGCAAACTTCTGGTAGGAGCAGCGGTTGGCGTGACTCCTTTTGATGTTGAGAAGCGCATCCCAGCACTTGTTGAAGCAGGCGTTGACGTTCTTGTCATCGACACCGCGCATGGACATAGCAAAGGCGTGATTTCAACAGTCGCTGCTATTAAAAAACAATATGGCAATAAAATAACTATAGTTGCAGGCAATATTGCCACTGGAGAAGCGGCAAAGGCACTCGCCGATGCAGGAGCTGATTGTGTGAAAGTCGGAATTGGCCCAGGTTCTATCTGCACAACTCGTATCGTAGCGGGTATAGGAGTTCCACAAATCAGCGCTATCATGAGCGTTGCCGAAGCCCTTGCAGGAACCGATGTTAAAATCATTGCTGATGGCGGGATCAAATACAGTGGTGACATTGTCAAAGCACTTGCCGCTGGAGCCCACTTGGTCATGCTCGGTGGACTTTTTGCTGGTACAGAAGAATCCCCAGGTGAAAGAGTGAGTTTTCAAGGAAAAGTTTACAAACGCTACAGAGGAATGGGTTCTTTAGGCGCTATGAAATTGGGCTCTAAAGATCGTTATTTCCAAGGCACTCAAAGTGATAATAACAAGTTAGTTCCAGAAGGAATTGAAGGTCAGGTTCCATATAGAGGACCTCTCTCCGATGTTATCCATCAACTCGTTGGCGGAATTAGAGCCGGCATGGGTTACACAGGAGCAAAAGACATTCTCGATCTTCACGAGAAGGCTAAATTTGTAAAGATCACTGCCGCAGGCTTAAAAGAAAGTCATGTGCACGACGTCACAATCACGGAAGAAGCTCCAAACTACAGTCTCCACAGATCATAAATCTAACGCTCGCTTTTTAGCGGGCGTTCATGTTTTACATTATAAAAGGGAAAAGAAATGATTCTCGTTATCGATTTTGGTTCTCAATTTACACAACTCGTTGCAAGAAGAGTGAGAGAGCTATCTGTTTATTCTGAAATTGTCCCATTCAAAAATGGAAAAGAAAAAATTCTCGAACTCAAAAAACAAGGTAAATTATCGGGCGTCATATTTTCCGGTGGACCGCATAGCGTATATGAAGAAAATGCCCCTAAAATTGACATTAATATTGAAGAACTTGGTGTCCCACTTTTAGGTATTTGTTATGGTCTGCAACTTATAAATTATATGCTTGGCGGTAAAGTTGCTCCTGCAAAAAATAGAGAATATGGCTTCGAGAAAATTAAAATTGAAAATAATATTAATAAAAATAATCCTCTGTTTAATTTAATCGGCAGTGAAGAAAATATCGTATGGATGAGTCATGGTGATCAAATTCAAGAGCTCTCCAGTAAATTGACAATCGATTCTGTCACAAGAAACGGTGTTATATCTTCCTTTCATCATAATGAACTTCCTATTTTTGGTCTCCAATTTCATCCAGAAGTTGAACATTCACTCTGTGGAAAAGAAATTATCAAACATTTTGTAGAAGAAATTTGTCAGGATAAAAAATCTTGGGACAGCTCTTCGCAAATTGAAAATGCTGTTAATAAAATAAAAGAAACAGTTGATAAAGAAGGAAAAGACACAAAAGTTATCTGTGCTCTCAGTGGCGGTGTTGACTCCTGCGTAGCTGCTGTTCTCGCGCAAAAGGCAGTTGGTGACAGGTTACTTTGTTTATTTATTAACAATGGTTTGTTACGTAAAAATGAATATGATGAAGTTCTTGATCGCTTTAAAAAAGATCTCAATCTAAATGTCAAAGGCGTTGATGCTTCGGAACTTTTTCTAAGTAGACTCGCAGGCGTACAAGACCCAGAACAGAAGCGTAAAATAATTGGCAATACATTCATAGATGTCTTTGAAGCAGAAACAAAAGAAATTCCAAATGCAAAATTCTTAGTTCAAGGAACCCTTTATCCAGATGTTATTGAATCTATTTCTTTACATGGAACAAGTGTGACGATAAAAACCCACCACAATGTGGGCGGATTGCCTGAGAAAATGAAATTCAAACTCATTGAACCACTTAGAGAACTCTTTAAAGATGAAGTGAGAAGATTGGGTGCTGAAATGGGTATCCCACATGACATGCTAGCACGTCACCCATTCCCTGGCCCCGGTCTCGGTATTCGCGTTCTAGGCGAAGTCACAAAAGAAAGATTGAATATTCTGCGCGAAGCAGACGCTATATTTATCGAAGAACTTAAAAAGCAAAATCATTATCATTCGACTTGGCAAGCTTTTGTAGTGCTTTTACCTGTTAACTCAGTTGGAGTGATGGGCGATGGGCGAACATATGAAAGTGTTGCAGCAATTCGTTGCGTAAGTGCGACAGATGGCATGACAGCGGATTGGACAAAACTTCCCTACGACTTTTTAGCTCATGTTTCTTCAAGGATTATTAATGAAGTTAGGGGCATAAATAGAGTTGTTTATGACATTAGTACCAAACCACCTGCGACGATTGAGTGGGAATAATTTGTTCTTATAGGCCTATACTTTACCGAGTATATTGCTTAGAAGTATAAATCTTTATTGATGTACGCGTTCATTTTAGAATTTTATAAAAAATATAATTATGGGCGCATCTATATCATTAATAAATTCTTTTAGAGGAACAAAAAGATTTTATTTTGGTGTAATATTGTATGAAAAATGATTATCATACAATAATTGAAAAAGGATCAATTTCAAAAACCTATATTTTCTATTCATGCACTTTCATGAATAGAAAATATTGAAATTTATTTAGACACACTTTTATTCCAATATTACATAGTCTAAAAATAAATACTAAAAAGCATAAAAAATTTTTCTTAAAATAAATTGTTATTAAAATCTATAAATAAAAATTTTTCTTAAAAATGATATATTTCTCATAATATACTTATAATAAATGTTACTCATCGAATTGAATTTTATACTCAGATTTTAAAGTAGCAGATATAAATAGTGGATATAATAAAGTCTACAAGTATTTCAAAGACACTCTAGTCTGATAATTGGCATATGCGCGAAGAAAGTTTTATTCCAACCTTAAAGATAGCACAAAAATTGGAAAAATATTAGCTGCTGCTTTTCTCTGAATTTCCAACATTCCATTTTAAATAAATCTGAAAACCTGATTGCACTCATATCAGACTTTGCAATTGGAATAAATTATTTCCTTCTAATATTAAACAAAAAATTATTAAATGAAAAAATGATTTGAGTATAGAGCTTAGAAACAATATTGTTTAGTAATCTTCATTAAATTCTAATACTCATTCATCTTTGTATTTGCTATTACCCATTAGTATCGAGAATAACAATAAAAAAGTTTAAATTAAAGAGTAAGCTGCTACGGATGAGTTGCTCTTAAAGAACATCTAATCGATAATTTACAATTATTTCTATTGGTTTTAGGCTAAACATTTGTCTTATTGGGTGCAGCTGCTTAGCGCTTCTTACTCATCACAAGTACTTCCTTAATGTCACTATTCTAGAAGTCAAAAAGCTTGACATTTTTTTAAGAACGCAATACAATCCTATTTCTTTAATATCTTAAACTATTCAGTAAGTGTTTTTTGTTTATGAAAGTTTCATCTATAGAGCTCAAAATAAGCTTTCTATAGGTATTGATAATTAACTGATTATGTATGTGTATCACTATACAAAGTTTGTCAATTCAGTATTATAGTAATATCGATAATTCTTGTATGCAATGCTTGCCAGAAGTATAATTTAATTTTCAGGTATTCACTAAATAAGGAAGATCCATGTCCTTTGAAAAGTCTGTTAAAATTATAGTGCTCACTAAATTCTCTAAACTACTAAAGACTAACTCGCAAGCAGTAACTAACTATTTTCAGTTGAAAGATTTTGGATGTAATTTTTAAAAATTATAAATTTGAACATAACAAATATCGGAGGAGAATTATGATTAAAAGATTTAGGAAAAACAATTTGGGAGAGGCTAAAGATTTTTTTAAAACGAATGGTTTTATTGTTGTTGAAGATGCATTTGACCAAGAATTACTAAACGATTTTAAGGAGGAGTTCGCTTCCGTTATTAAGGCATATTTAGCTAAAGCCAAAATTAAAGATCAAATAATGGATTTTGAGTTATTTCATAAAGGTATGGAGCTTTTGGAAAAAAAAGATCATATGTATGTAGCTGCTGTATATGATACTATTTTCTTAACCCCTTCCTTTCTCAGAATTGCGAGTCAAAAGTTCACATCTGATATTGTTCGAATTCTCTTAGATAACGTGACAGCACCTTTGTACGGATATACTAATCGGTGTTTAATTGCACCCCCTTCTGATGACCGGCGCACCTACGGTTGGCATCAGGAAGTGTTTTATACAATTCCAGAAGGGCGTTATATTCAAACATGGGCACCCTTAATTGATGATACATCCACCTTGAATGGGACAATTGAAATAGCCGTTGGCTCACACAAAGAGGGTATTGCGCCTCAAACATGGAAAGATATTAAGGGCAGAGCAACTCAAATAATTGTTTCCGATGATGTTTTAGCAAAGTACGAAAAAGTGTCATTACCAATGAAGCTTGGTGAGTTACTCTTATTTTCAGGCTTTCTTGCCCACCGTTCTGGAACAAATATATCATCAATGCATCGCTACTCCTTAGTTGGAATGTATCACGACGTATCAGAAATTAAATTCATCACTCCAACTTTAAACTTCAGTTATCGAGGCAAGACACCCAAAGAATATTACGACAAAGAAGTGGGAAATTAAAAATGCAATTTAATTCAATTAACTTTAAAAATCGTAAGTGGGTTTCTGAAGTCGATACCTTCGCAGCGAAACGTTTAATATACTTTCTTGATGAATTCGATTGTTTTGGAGACAATGAAATAAAAATAGTTTTCGACATTAATTGTACTTTTATTGATGAAAGAATAGTTCTTGAAGCCTTAACTTACTTCAAGGGTAGCTCAGTTTCGCTTACTTTTTTTTCAGGAATTGCTGGAACTATTCCTGAAAAAATTACGATTAACGCTGGAGATTTAGAAAAAATTTATTGTGTACCTGATCAAGGAATTAGAAGCGTTAATTGTAATATCGGAAGACCGTTAAGGAAAAAAATTTTTTCAGCATTATTAAAAGAATTCAATGGGTTAGAAAAACTTAGTTTTTCGCCTTTTACCAAACTACTTAAAACTGAAAGAGTGAGAGATATCTGTTTAACTTATGGTAATCTTGACAAGTCAGTATTAAAAATAGAGGAGTGTCCAAACTGTTTTTCAAACTGCAAAACCCCGTTGTATACAGGAGAGGGTAACCCTATAACTGGTTTTCTCGATGCATCACATAATGTGTATCACTATTGCAATAATTGCACACTAGTATACCTCAGCCTTCAAGTTAAAAAAGAAGATTTATGGATTTTTTATACTCAAGATTCTTACTACAGAAATGCGGAAAAAAATACAATTCTTAATAACTGGAAAGTTCTTAACGAAAGTTCAACATCACATTATAGCAATTATATTATAGGGCTAAATTATTTAAAGCCATTTGGCAAAGCTATAGACCTAGGTTGTGGTAGCGGCGACTTTCTCAGTATGACTCGAGCAAAATATCCTTTTTCAACTTTAATAGGAGTAGATTTTTATATTCCACAGCCTGTTATCGATGCTCTTGGAGATCTCGGAATCTCATCAGTGAGTATGTCCTTAGTTGACTTCGTACGCCAGTTTGATTCCGAGGATAAGGCACAGTTGATTACGATGTGGGAAGTTATTGAACATCTTAAACTTGAAGATTTCAAGTTTATTCTTTGTCAAATGAAAAATATTTTAAGCGAAGACGGGTTCCTAATATTTTCTACACCTGATTTTTTTGATGAACATTCCCTCAGCCTAGATTTTTGGGCAATGGCTCCTGGAGAACATTTGTATGTTTATAATGGTCGGTTACTAAAGGACATTCTAAATAATTATGGATTTGATTGTGTTAGTTTTGAAAGAGAATCAGTCACAACTAAACTTCCAAATAGATGGTACGAATATGCCGCTCAAACCAATTCAACAATCGCTGGTCGCGCCTCTGCTGCACTGATCGAATCTATGCTGAGTGATAACGAACTTCGGGAAAAATTTAAGACAAACAATAGAAAACGTAAACAGGGGAGTGAGCTGATAATTATTGCAAAACTTCGCAGTAGTTAGTTCAGGAAAATTTTTTAGAAAGATTCACTTAAAAGATTAAGTGTATTAAAATGCTGATATTAATAAAATTCTTGCCTAAAATTTGAGACAGGATCACTTTTTATTACGTATTAGATTACAAGTTGAAACTTAATTTACTACAATAATTTAATATCACACTAAGCTTAAAGAATCTATCTCAGGTAGTTTGAGATTTTGTAAATTAAAAATATTTTTTAATTTCTATTGAGTGATAATAGTTTGAATAAAGATTTGAGCCAAGTCTTTTCGATTCGAACTAGGTTATACGATAAATATTTTTTAAGTATTATATTTTTTATTTTCCAATTTATCTAAAAATTTATGGTGACTGCTTTTATCTCACTTCCGAGTATTGATAAAATCAATTAGTAAAATGCTTGTTTTCCACCTCCTAAGTTTATTAAAATAATGATTTCATCTTTATTCAGCTGAGAACTAGCAATAAAGCATTGATAATCTCCTAAGTTTCCTCAATGCCAAAAAGTATGGTTTGTGTTTTCTATTCCCCATCCCAATCCACTGCGAGTTAGATCAGAAACAAATCCATGAGGTAATTGCATTTCTTTATCTAGAATTTCATTTTTACTAAAATCTTGAATCATATCACAAATAAAACTTGAACTCTTAAAATCAAAATTAGAAAAAAATTATTTATGTTTTCACCAAATATATGTTAGATTACCTTATTTGCAAATAAAACATGAAAGTTAAAGAGTAAAAAAATGGATTTTGAGATTGATCCTACTTCAAAAATTCTATGATCATCAATTGGCACTTTATTTTCAGAATATTTTACATCAAAATGAAATATTTTTGTAAATTTAGAAGAATTTATTAATAATATTAATGCGCAAATCGTATGATTTTTATATATTCTTCGTTAATTTTTAAATTATTGAAGAATATCATTTCTCCTAATTTTTCTACAGGAAACAAGCGCAGTGCTCCATATATAGACGCTTGCGCAGAATATGTATTGGATGGCTATCGGAACGAATTCACAATTGTCATTGTAGATTTTCAATATCGTATAGTGCAAATAGTGCTGTTGTTATTCTTAAATTTGTTCCTGGTTCTTTAAAAATAGTAGAAAAAATTGAAACAAGATGCCTAGGAACGGCTCTGTGCACAGGAACTCAATCAGACTTTCAGAATCTCGAAACTCCATCCATAATTACACAGTAATTATGGATGGAGTAGTTCAAAATGTAAATATGAATCAGTAAGCATACCTCAATTCAATAAATTAAAGTATTAATAGCAAATCATGAGTTGACAATACATTTGCAAACAAACCATTTAAGCCAGCAAGGTACGCCGTCTGAACATTCTCAGCTTTAACTGTTTTTCCTTCAAAGCTAAGAT
This sequence comes from Fluviispira vulneris, assembly GCF_014281055.1. Classification (NCBI taxonomy): domain Bacteria; kingdom Pseudomonadati; phylum Bdellovibrionota; class Oligoflexia; order Silvanigrellales; family Silvanigrellaceae; genus Fluviispira; species Fluviispira vulneris. The sequence goes on from NZ_JACRSE010000003.1 coordinate 8,990, forward strand.
CTTTCGTTGCATAGGCATCATGTGCTAAAAAACAAGTAAAACCAAAATCATATGCTGCACGAGTTGTCGTATCAATGCACATATGCGTCATCATACCGGAAATTACCAATTATTTTATATTTTTATCATTTATAAAAGCAAGTAATCCAGTCTCACGAAAGCTGTTAGGAAAATGTTTTTTAAATACAGGTTCATTATCATAAGGTAATACGGTTTTGTGTATTTCTGCACCCAAAGAATTTGGCAGAAAAAACGTTGATAAAATTTTTACAAAAATAGTTTCTCAATTGTTTTTATAGAATTTTTATGGCCAAAAGAATGATATAAATAGTACCTGGGGGCAACATAAATACTTTCAATATCTTGAGGAATATCTTTAAATTTTTCAGAGTATTCTCCCCTAATAAAAAATGCATTTGCACCTGTATGAGAATTACAACACACCAACAGAAAACCATATTTTTTAAATAAATCGATATAACTTGAAAGAGATGCACCAAAATAATCATCACCTTGCCAAAAATGTTTAGGATTGTAATCAATTTGCCATTTTACGGGTGGAGGAAATTTTGCATTATATTCAACAATAAATAACTTTGGTAAATACCCATTTGCTAATAACTTATCAACAAAATATATATCATTTCCATCTAAATCTAAAGATATGACATCTATTTCTTTAGAGCCAATCTTTTTAATTCCATCACTCGTTAAACTTAAAATATTATCAAGTGTAACCCAATCTTTTATATATATGAACGATTGTTTCGGCTGTTTTATTGGGAATACTAAATCTTCTCCGCCAACCCAAAATCCTTTCCAACCCAAAGCTTTGAGAATGAGTGTATTGTTTTCAGTTCCATTACCAACTCCAAATTCTGCAAAAGTACCTCCTTCTATACAATTTAAACGCTTAAGTATTTCAAGCGTTATTCCATCTTCATCCGTTTGGGAAAAGCATTTTTTGCCAAAGCTGTTGAGAGGATTTCGATTGGATTGTTGCAATTGATTTGTTTGATAAGCAAGGATCATATCGCGAATTTCGTTTACATTAGATTGTGTATTTATTATGGAACGAAAAAGTGATATTATATATTTTGGCAATATTGCTTTCATTATATTTTTTACTGACATGTAATATAGTCCTTATTAATATTAAAGATCGCATCGTTATTAAAGGTACAAATATTTTAAAGCTGGGCACACTTCGGAATCACGTACATAATGACAAATTAATAAGAAAATTCAAGTATTTTACAGTAATAACACTTTGTCTATCTATGTCACTTTCTTAATCTGTAAAGTTCCTCGTTATAAAATGCGAATAGACTTTTTGATATGCATAGATATTATGAATAAGTGTATGTTAGGAAGAGAAATTCGTTGATATAATGCAAACGAAGAGAAATCACACATGGAAACCTATGCTTTTTAAGAGGTGTAAATGTATAATATAGTTGATAAAAAACTTGGGTGCCCATAAGATGGAAGTAAAAGAAATCTACGAACAATATCAGAAAAGTCAAAACTATGACATATCAACATTTGTTCCAGAGCCTGAAAAGCTTACAGCGATTGTTATCACCAAAAATGAAGAGAAAAATATCGCAAGGTGTCTCTCCTCTTTGGATTTTGTTGATGAAATAGTTATCGTTGACTCAGGCAGCACAGATAAAACAATTGAAATTGCAAAAACATTTAGCAAAGTTATTGTCATTCAAACAAAGTGGTATGGTTTTGTTGAAAACAAACGAATTGCAGTCGAAAAAGCTGAACATGATTGGATTCTTTGGGTCGATGCTGACGAAGTTGTTCCTATAGATCTTGCAAAAGAATGGGATGAGCGTGTGGCAGAGGGAACTTTCCATGAAACTGCCGGAATTGATGTTGCGCGAAAAACTTTTTTCTTAAACCACTGGGTAAAGCATTCGGGCTGGTATCCAGGAAGGGTCACACGATTTTTCCATAAAAAACGAGCTTATTTTAATGATAATATTTTACATGAAGGTGTCGTAGCTAAACAAGGATATATAGTTGAAAGTTTTAAAACAGATCTTTTGCATTATTCATATACATCTATTTATCAATATTTTGATAAAATGAATAAATATGGATTTGCTGGAGCTAATGAAATTAAAAGAAAAAGAAAAATTGTTTTTCTACCACAATTATTTTTGCAACCAATGTGGACATTTTTCCGTTTTTATTTCTTAAAAAAAGGATTTCTTGATGGCCGTATTGGTCTAATTGTTTGTATCGGAGCAGCCTTTTCAAATTTCATAAAATATGCGAATTATTTTTTCCTAAAGAAATATAATTATGTAGAAATCAATGAAAAAGAATAATTTTAATTGAGCAATGGAATATTCCTTATATGAAAGAAGATTCATACAAAAGAATCCTGCTTAGCAGAACTGATAATATTGGTGATGTTATTTTAACTTTACCAATGGCAGGAATCATCAAAAGTCAAATCCCAAACACAAAAATACTTTTCTTAGGAAAAAAATACACTAAACCAATTATAGATTGCTGTGAATTTATCGATGAATTTTATGATTGGGATGAAGTAAAAAAAAATAATGAGCAGATAGACTGCGACACAATAATTCATGTTTTTCCAAACAAAGAAATTGCAAAATACTTTTACAAATTAAAAACAAAGAAGCGAGTTGGAACAAATAGAAGAGTGTTTCATTGGATTTATTGCAATAAAAAAGCAAATCTCAGTCGCAAGAATTCTCAGCTTCATGAGTCTCAACTTAATATAAAACTTCTATCCTCACTAAATATATATTGCGAATACAATCTTGAAGAAATTATTGGTTTTTATGGATTTAATAAAACACAACGTTTAGATAACGAATATCTAAAATGGATTGAAAAAGATAAATTCAATTTAATTTTACACCCTAAGTCCAAAGGAAGTGCACGTGAATGGCCTCCAGAGAAGTTTGTTGAATTAGCCAATATTTTGGATAAGAGAATTTATAATATTTTTATTTCTGGGACGAATGCAGAAAAAGAATTTATTGAAAATCAAATCGTAAAATATGCTCCGCATGTAAAAAATATTGCTGGCACATTGAATTTATCTCAATTTATTTCATTTATAAAAGAATGTGATGGTTTAATAGCAGCTAGCACAGGCCCATTGCATATTGCTGCGGCTCTGGGGATTCATGCTCTTGGTTTATATCCACCTATTAAGTCAATGATTCCTGAACGTTGGGGGCCACTTGGCGAAAAAGCTGAGTATTTGTTAGCTACAACAGAAAATAAAAATAAGTTGTGCATAAAAAATTGTAATGTTTTAAACGTTTGTGCTTGTATCAAAAACTTGGATGCTCATTCTGTTTTAAAAATAATTCTTAAATGGGATAAAAAATCTCCTAGTTGATAATCTATTTCCAATCTCGTAGTCTCTAAATGTTAAATCATCATCCTTGAAAAATTATGATGGTTCAATTTGACTTTATTTTCATATGAAAATTAAAATATTTTTTTGTGCATATTATTTCTCAATTTGATGCTCTTTCCTATTTACGAAATGGAGACTAACATGGATTATAAAGTAAAAGATATATCACTTGCCGAATTAGGCAGAAAACAAATTGAAATTGCTGAAAAAGAAATGCCTGGCCTTATGACTCTGAGAGAGCGTTATGGTCATTCTAAACCGCTCAAAGGTGCTCGCATTGCAGGCAGCTTGCACATGACAGTAGAAACTGCTGTGTTAATAGAAACTTTAGGAGTTCTTGGAGCAGAAGTACGTTGGTCCAGCTGTAATATCTTTTCTACAGTTGACGCTGCTGCGGCTGCTATAGCAAAAACAGGTGTGCCTGTCTTTGCATGGAAAGGTGAAACAGAAGAAGAATACATTTGGTGTATCGAACAATCATTAAAATTTCCAAATGGCAATGGACCAAATATGTTACTTGATGATGGTGGAGATCTCACCTCTTTAGTGCACAAAAAATTTCCACAGCTTCTAAAAGATATCAAAGGGGTTTCTGAAGAAACAACAACAGGTGTTCATCATTTACACCAAATGGTAAAAAAAGGTGAACTCAAAATACCAGCAATTAATATCAATGACAGCGTAACAAAGAGCAAATTCGACAATCTTTATGGATGTCGAGAGTCATTACCTGATGGTATCAAACGTGCAACAGATGTAATGATTGCTGGTAAAACCGTTGTTGTTGCTGGCTATGGTGATGTTGGAAAGGGTTGTGCACACGCAATGAGACATCATGGTGCACGTGTGTTGATTACTGAAATCGATCCTATTAATTCACTACAAGCTGCAATGGAAGGTTATCAAATTGTCACAATGGATGAAGTTGTAAAAGACGCACATATTTTTGTCACAGCGACAGGCTGTTGTGATATTATTACTGCGGCGCACATGGCTAAAATGCGTGACCAAGCTATTGTTTGTAACATTGGACATTTTGATGTGGAAATCGATGTTGCTGGTCTCAAGGCAACAAAAGGAATCAAACATATAAATATCAAACCACAAGTAGATAAATATCAATTCCCAGATGGACACGAAATTATTCTATTAGCAGAAGGCCGTCTTGTTAACTTAGGATGTGCAACTGGACATCCAGCTTTTGTCATGAGTACTAGCTTTACGAATCAAGTATTGGCACAAATCGAATTGTGGCAAAATCATGGTCAGTATAAAATAGATGTTTATACCTTACCTAAAAAACTCGATGAAGAAGTTGCGAGATTGCATTTAGAAAAACTAGGAGTTAAATTAACAAAACTCACTAATAAACAAGCAGAATATTTAAGTATACCAGTTGACGGGCCTTATAAACCTGACTCTTATAGATATTAATTAATTTAGCTTAATTAAAAGCATCGGATTGAATCCGATGCTCTTTTTGTTTTTGCATAGACACCAAATAAATAGAGAAAACTATCAACACGATTGAAATCCATTCTGTAAGATTCAATGTTTCATTAAAAATAATATATCCCCAAAATAATCCCACCATAGCGACTATACAACCAACAAGACTATAATAAACAGGACCTGCAATTTTTAATAATTCAAAAAAGATAACATAACCTATACTGGATAATATTATCTCAATAATAATAAAAAAATTCGGAAGATCGATCGGAAATTTAATAATATGAAAATTACCTGTTATAAAAGTTATTGGTGCAATCATCATTGAGGAAGCCAACAACATTCCAGCACTGAGAGCTAATGACGATGCATGCACAGGTCTTAATTTTACCATAAAAATAGTGCATGATGCGAGGAAAAAAGGTGTTAATAAAGCAAATAACATCCAGCTAAAATCGACAAAATCTGTTAACTTAGGATAAAAAAGAACTACAAGGCCAAAAAATCCGATAATTATTCCAAGAAATCTATTGATAGAAAATTTCTCAAGAAGGAAAAATATAGATAATACATAAGTAATAATCGGTGATGTATTTACAATCAAACCTAAAATACCCGATGGCACATGAGTTGCTGAAAAATACATCGTTATATTTGGCAAAACAATACCAAGCAACCCACATATAAAATAAAACAATAAATGGTGAAAAGTAAACTTTGGAAACTTTTTTTCTTTCAATAAAGTTACTAAAAGAATAAAAACTGCAGGTCCAAAACTTTGCCAAAAAGAATAGCCAAGCGGCGTGACTCCGCTTTCCATAGCAAACTTAGCAATAGAAAAGCCAGTCCCCCAACACAAACCTAAACTCACAAGCAATAAAAGCGATTTAAAGAACAATTTATTAAAAGTGAACAACATTTAGACGCCTCAATTCAAGCAATAAAATTTCCTTAAAGAAAAACCTTCAACAGAAATTTTAGGAATAATAAGAGCAATTTTTACTCCTATATTTTTTGCTTCTTCTAATAAACTTGCGTATTTTGCATCTATTTCATGAGCTGCACGAAAACCATTAAGAAGAATATTCTCATCTACTTCACTTCCACGCATCAGTACGAAAAATAACCATGCTTCATCGCCAGCTTGTTTCGCATTCATGAGTTCAGTGAGGTGTTTTTGCCCCCGAGTTGTGACAGCATCAGGAAAGAGCCAAGTATTATCACTTAATTTCATACTCACACTTTTTACTTCAATCCAGCATTTTTGATCACTTTTTTCAGAAGATAGACAAAAATCAAAGCGTGTTTCTTTTGTAAAGACAGCTTCACGTTTTACTTTTTGCCATTTTTCAAAGCACTCATAAGGGAAGTTTGAAGAAATAAAATACTGCTCTTTACTTTTTCCAACAGTCCTATTTAATAATTCTTCGACGAATTGATTCGCTCTTGCAGTATTTAAACACGCATAACCATCTTCTAAATAAAGTAATTCTAAAGAATGGCTCAATTTACGTTTCGGATTTTGTGAGTCTAATATATATGCGGGTGCATTTTCTACTAGACAGCTTTTCATACTTCCACTATTTGCACAGTGCACTGTTTTAACTTCATTATCTGCTAACATGACATCAACAAAAAAGCGTTTATATCTATTAATAAATCTACATTTTACCAACGGAAAAGAATAATTTAATAAATGCATTCTTAATTTATTTCAGATGAATTGTCTTGGGTGTAATTTCTACTAGCAAACATTTGCATTACTTTTTCAAAAGGAACTTGATAATTTGTACTGCAATAATGACATTTCATTTCTACACTTTCAGATTTATTAATAATATCTTTTAACTCATCCATTGGTAAGGTTACAAGTACACCTTCTACTTTTTCCTGCGAGCAGCTGCAGACAAGTTTTGGATTGATACTTTTAATTGGCTTTAAGTCATCGGGGATCAATTTTTGTGCTAAAATATCTGGATCATTATTTTCTAAAAACAAATCACGCATAGACGGTAATTGATCTATATGATTTCTTAATTTCTCTGATACTTCTTCAGAAATGCCTGGCAACTCTTGATAAATAACTCCAAAAGCATAGATTTCGCCACTTTTCTCATCAATCCAGCTGCTCAACTGTAATTTGGTATTCATTTGAAAGCTAGATAGCAAATGCTCATTCAAAGCATTTTCAATAGAGTTTGTTTTTGAAAGAGTAAACCCCTCTGAAAGATTCGAATTATTCCGTTGCGATCGCAATGAGCGCACTTGTAATTCAGAGAAACTGTTTTCGCCCTTATCAAGGCTTTGAACGATAGGAGTGTCAGACGCACACTCTATATAACCCTTTGTTTCTGCTTGGAAAGTTGTTTCTGCACCAATTGTAAAATCCCCAGCACATTGTATTCTCAGGTTAATGCGCTCTTCATAGTCAAGAACAGAGGAAAGCAAAACACATCCAAGCATAGAATCGGAAAGAAGAAGAGCTCTTGGGTTATTTAAGCTATGAATTTTTTTAACTTCTTGTATTAAATTGCTCATATGTAGCATACGATAGCAATACTGCACTTTAGTATCCACAGCAAAAAATAAATAATCTTGAAACATAAAAGTGTCCTTACTTGTAAGAAATTCTTAGGCAAAATAAAACCTAAGCGATGCATTCATCTCTATACTAAACTTAAGTATTTTACGACAAAATATTGTGCGATACCCTTGAGTCAACTTAACTTTTTTAGACCGATCCTGTATAAAATAAGAAATACATTCAAATCCATTCTACAGAAGAGGAAAAAAAATGAAAGTTCTCGTAACTGGGGGAGCAGGGTATATTGGAAGCACAATTTGTTCTGCATTAGAAGATGCGGGGCATACACCCGTAATTCTCGATTCCCTTGTCACAGGTCGAATTGAATTTATCAGGGATCGGGCGTTTTATTTAGGAGACATTGCAGATGCGAATCTTCTAAAAAAAATCTTTATCGAACACTCAGATATAAACTACACGATTCACTGCGCTGCACTTATTATTGTTTCAGAAAGTGTACAAAAACCTTATGAATACTATAGAGAAAATGTAGCTAAATCCAATGAGCTATTTCATAATTTAAAAGAACTTGGATGTCATAAAATTGTTTTTAGCTCTTCTGCAGCTATTTACGATGTCGTTCCGAATTTTATGGTCAATGAAGAATCACCTTTAAAGCCGCAAAGTCCATATGCAAAAACAAAGTATATGATGGAAATGATACTTCAGGATTATTGTGCATCTTTTGAGAATTTTAAAGCAATTTCTTTGAGGTATTTTAATCCAATTGGCGCAGATCCTAAAATGCGCTCGGGACTATATATTGAAAACCCATCTCATGTCTTAGGTAAATTGGTCGACACAGCAATTGGTAGAATCAAAGAATTTCAAATTACAGGAGTGGAATGGCCAACCCGAGACGGAAGTGGGATACGTGATTATATCCATGTTTGGGATCTTGCGCAGGCACATGTAAAAGCAATTGATAATTTTGACTTTGCTTTTTTAAAACGTGAGCCTAAATCAAAAAACTTTCACATAATTAATTTAGGTACGGGTCGAGGAGTGACAGTAAGAGAACTCTTAAGAGAATTTGAAAACGTATTTGGTCGAGAAATTCCAAAAAAAGTAGCCCCATCACGTCCAGGTGATGTTGCCGGATCCTATGCAAATGAAAATACTGCATTGGATTTGCTCGAATGGAAAGCTATGTTGCATATAAATCAAGGAATCGAAGACTCATTAAAATGGAACAGTATCCGCGGCGATATTATAAAGTATAAACTCAATGACAGAGGCAATAATTTTTAATTATTTTTCAATATTTACTTTTAAATTAAACAACACAAAACTTAATTCATTTTTATAAATTACTGATTTTATAACACTTTAATTTTTCACAACTTCCCTTTTAATAAAATAAAAATGTGATATTTTATATTTAGATCCAATTATTTAATAGAATTGGATTTAGGACTAATAATTAAACATCTTAGAAAAGGATTTCTAATGAAGAGAAATGGATTTATCTTATCAAGCTCCGCCCTTTTAGCAATTGTTTATAGCAATTCTGCATTTGCAGCAGAATACAAAGTTGAAGAATTCAAAAAAAATGTAATTTACCTTGATCCCAATACACAGACTCAAGCAGAGATTTTAAAAACTTTCCCAATTACTGTAAAAGATTTAATTAATAATTCAAATAATCTTGCTGCAAAATCAATAAAATTTAAATCTGATGAAAGTCAATTGACAGATTACTTTAAAAAAGAATTTTGCAGAAAAGTTAAATTTAAAATTGAAAATGGTCATTTTCAAATTATATCCGCACCAAACACTATCAGTACAATGATGACTTGCTACTATAAAGCAAGTTCAACCGATCCGAATGTTGTCTTAACATCTAAGCAAAAAAGTCTAGAAATAAAATTTAACTATGACTTTGATACATGGCGCAATTTAATAAAAAAAGATATATATGGTAGAGAATATTATCTAACATCTACTAAATTTGCAAAATATATTCACTCAAAAATTAATTCTGGGGAAAACATTAACTATTCCAAAGAAATTCTTCTTGATGGTTCTGATCTTTGGGAAAGTGAAAATAATAGTATAATTGAAAAAGAAAGAACCGGAGATTGGGATCAAGGTTCTTTATCATATAATGGTGATACAAATCTAGATATGAGTGCCATTTATCAAAGTAAAATGTTCCCAAATTTAGAAAAATTAACTATCAAAAATTTCAAAATAGTTTATCATGATTCAAATCCCTTTGCTTTTCCAAAATCTCTTTCATTAAAGCATCTAATTTATTCTCGCAATAAATTCAATGAAGTAAAAAAAGACTCATTTAGAAGAATTAAAAATCTCGAAAACCTTGATCTTAGAGGAAACTATATAAGAAAAATTGAAGATAATTCATTTGAAAAACTTGAAAGTCTTAAGCAATTAAATCTTGATCACAATGAGCTTAGTGAAGTATCAAGCAAAACATTTGCAGGACTTAAAAGTTTACAAGAACTCAATTTATCTAATAATAGTGGGGAAAAATCAGCTCAATTTGAGCTCAGAGGTAGTCCAAAACTGCCAAAATTAGAAAAACTATCAATCACACGCAGTCATGTCGGCAAAATTGATAAAGAATTCTTTCAATCAATGCCATTGCTTGCTCATCTTAATCTTGAGATAAATGCTTTAACAGAAATTCCAGAAAATATTTTCGTGAAAAATCATTCATTAAAAGAAGTTAATTTAAGTCGAAATAGAATTCAAAATATTTCATCTTTAGGCAACACAAATATCGTAGATTTGAATTTAAGTACAAATAAAATAGAATCATTAGATGACTCGTTCTTTAATAGCATTCAAAATATTGAAGTTCTCAACCTTTCTCAGAACTCTATTCATTCTATTAATAAATCACATTTATCTCCAGAATTAAAAGTTGTGAATTTAGGGAATAATAAATTGACATCTATTCCAAACGCGCTCTCGAATAACTTAGAAGATCTTACCATCTCTATAAATAAAATTGAACAGTTAAATGGCAATGAACTTGCTCAATATTTCAATCTTAAATCATTAAATTTATTTGACAATCAAATCAAAGAGATTCCAAGTGAAGCTTTTAAAACTCAAAGCAAACTTATAAAACTTACTCTAGCTAAAAATAAATTTACAGAAGTTCCCACAACCTCATTTCAATATTTAGCGAGCCTAGAAACTTTAGATCTCTCTAACAACTCTCTTCAGAGCATAAATCAAAATTCTTTTGATGGATTGAACAGTTTAAAAAATTTATTTATAAACCACAATGAAGTACCGTTAGCATTTAATATCAATCATAATATTAGACTTGATTCTATTTCTATCCTATATTCATTAAGGGAAAATGAAGTAAACAGAGTAAAAAAATTATTTGAAGGCACTCCCAAAATCACAATTCACAATGAATACGATTATTAATTTTTATCTTTACTTAATGGGATTGCTATTTTCATAGACAGCAATCCCGTTGACTTTCCAGTTTGCGTCTTTCAACATTTTATCAATTTCAGCGCTCTGTGAGCCATTCGCTAAAAATTGCATATTGCGTATTAAAATAAGTGAATCAAAAACCTGTGATTCTGTGCTTAAATTATTTATATTTTCTTGCAATGCATTAGCAAAATAGTCATTAAATTTTCCTTTTTCTGACAAGCGTTTTATTGAGCTTAAATCATTTATATTACGAGACACAGCCAAAAACTCTTTTTTATCACTTGGAATAAGTAATGGGATTGAAAATAATTTCGTCAATTTACTCAGATCACTTACATCATCAAATCCGTCTCCAATAAGAAGAGTATGAATATGCTTATTAAAAATGAGTTCAAAAGCTTCTCCTGACAGCCTCCCACCGTCATTTTTAGATTCAGCTATATAAAATTTATATGTGACTCCACTTACGGCAGTAGAAGATAAAAAGGCCGACACTCCTCGTAAAAAGTTTTGTTTATATTTCTGATTTTTTTTACTTTTTTCTAAAATAATCCCTATACGCATCTCTTGAGGATTGTCGTTTATCAAATGAACTAATCTATTTCTTATCGCAGAATTGCTAATAGAAATACCTGAGAAAAATGTAAGACTATCGGAACTTTTAACTATATTTTTTTCTAGAATATCAAGAGCAGTAGCATAATCTCCATCTTTAATTTTTGTGAGAAAAACATTCGCTACGAAATCATTTGAAAATTCAGAAGAGATATTTTCATCAAAATTTAAAACTGATAACCTTGCTTCAACATCAAAAAGCGTTAATTTTTTTGTGTCCTCTTTATTTAAAGAGACAGTTTGAAAATTATTTTTCTTCATTAATTCTTCAAGTTTCTTTAATTGAACTTTTTCAAAATCTTTATTAAATGAAAATCGAGCAGCTTCAGCTGCCAATGCATAATATTTTACTAAATAATTTGCTTGTAAATTTGGAAACTCAAGAACCTTGACAAGACTCACTGCAAGAGAGTATTTTTTAGCTTTTATATAAACTTGAAGTAATCCATATGTACAGATCGATGTCATTGGCAAGCTTAAAATATTTTCACTCAAAGCTTCTTCTAAATACATTTGAGACTGTAATTGCTCTTTTTCATCCATATTAATAAGAGCTATTCTGCACTTAGCCATGGCAATGTCTTTTTTGGTAGAATATTCGTTTTTTAAAATATTTTTATATAGTTCTGAAGATTTTTCATACTCTTTATTATAAAAAAAGCTCTCTGCTTTATCTAAAACAGAGAGTTGAGCAAAAGCTGTAATATGAATTTGGATTGAAACTAAAAAAAATAATTTAAAATTAATCCGGCGCTCCAACCCGTACCATAGCTGTTCTAAGAATTCTTTCACCGATTTTATAACCAGCCATAAATTCATCGATTACTGTTTCCTGTGTGAGTGACGCGTCCACGACTTTTGCAATGGCATTGTGATAAGTCGGGTTAAAAGGAGCATCTTTACCAGGCAGTCTTTCAATGCCATGCTTTTTCACAGCATCTTGAAACACTTTAGAAACTAACTGAACCCCTTCCACAATCCCCGCTACTTTTTTACCTTCTTCAGTTTCAAAGTTAATTTGGGTAAGTTCAATAGCAGACATTGCCTTATCGAAGGCATCAATGACAGGGAGAAGATCTTTGGCAAATTCTTGGATGGAATAAATACGTGTATCTGCTTTTTCTCGTTCCATTCTTTTCCGCATATTTTCAGCATCAGCAGCTATACGCAGCATACGGTCGTGGGTTTCTGCAAGTTTTGCTTGAACCGCTGCACATTCAGCTTCTAGAGAAGCAATTTTCGCTGCTTCATCATTTTGTGCAGTTGATGCGCCTTGAACTTCAGGACTTTGGTTATCAGAATTGTTAGATTTCTCATTAATTTCAGGAGAGTTTGTTTCACCCATTGCTTCATCTGATGACTTTTTTATAATATTTTTCAAAAACATAGTGCATATCCTCTCATTTCGGTTCTATCGTTACCAAGGTCATTGAGAGTTTAAGCAGAGAAAGCATCTGGTCAACAACAAAAATTTTGAATAAATGCATTTGGTGCTTGAAAAGTTTTCTTCACTTTATAAGAATGACCTTCGTTTCAGCTACTTTGAAAGAAAGGCGCTCCTGACTATGCTTGATCCAAAATTTATCCGAGATAACCTAGAAGCTATTGCAATTGCAGCAAAAAATAAGAGATTTGAATTTGATCCCAATCTCTTTTCTGAACTTTACGACAAACGCTCTAAATATATCAAAGAAACTGAAGAGCTCAGAAGCAAGCGCAATGAAGGCTCCGATGCAGTAAAAAAAGCGAAATCAAAAGATGAAAGAGAGTCTTTAGTCGCTCAAATGCGTTCGTTAGGTCCTATTCTCGAAGAATCTGAAAAAAACCTCCGTGAAGTCGAAAAAGAATTTGAAAGACTTTTACTCACTGTGCCAAGCATAGCTTCTGAAGACACACCGATTGGTGCAAGTGACGCCGACAATGTTGAAATCAAAAAGGTGGGCGAAATCCCAAGATTTGAGTTTAAAGCATTGGATCACATCACACTCGGCAAAAATCTTGGCATTATAGACTTTGAAAGAGGAACACAGATAGCAGGATCACGCAGTTATTTTCTAACCGGCTTAGGGGCAGAGCTTGAAAGAGCCGTGCATTCACTGGCTCTCGAAGTCTTAAAAAAACGCAATTATAAACAAATGAGTGTTCCAGTTCTCGTACGCACAAGTGCAATGGAAGGCACTGGATATCTACCAGGTGGAGCGGAGCAAGCTTATTTTGTCGAAAAAGATGATATGTGGCTTGTAGGAACTTCGGAAGTTCCACTGGCAAGTTACCATCAAAATGAAATGCTCGAGGCTTCTCAACTGCCTATAAAAATGTGTGCTTGGTCGACTTGCTTTCGCCGCGAAGCGGGCGCTGCTGGAAAAGATACAAAAGGTCTTTACCGTGTTCATCAATTTCAAAAAATTGAGCAAGTGATTATTTGCGAACCCAATATTGAAAAAAGTGATATTTTACATGCTGAGCTCTTACAAAATGCTGAAGACATTCTCCAATTATTAGAGCTTCCGTACAGAGTTGTTCAGGTATGCACAGGAGATTTAGGACAAGGCCAGGTTAAAAAGAATGATGTGGAAACCTGGATGCCAAGTAGAAATAGTTACGGAGAAACTCATAGTTGCTCAAGTTTTTATGATTTCCAAGCGCGCCGCTTAAAGATTCGCACCCGTGATGAAAACGGCAAAGCACAAATTTGTTTTACCTTGAACAATACAGCTGTGGCGACACCTCGTTTACTTATCCCTCTGCTCGAAAATCATCAAACTCCTGATGGACGAATTCGCATACCAAAAGCTCTCCGTAAATTTATGGATAATGCAGAATATATCGGTTAAAAATGGCGAAGAAATTCGCCTTTTATTTTGGAGAAAATATGCTTGCATGCGTCTGGGATTACTATGGAACCGATTCGAAAGGAACAGCAGAACACTTTGAAAAACATTTAAAAGAATTTATCCTTGTTAAAAATATTGAAAAATGTGTAACAGGTGTTCAGACAGATGGAAAAAATCAAGCATTTGTTTGGTGTGCTGGAGAAGAATGTTCATTAAATTTAATTATAAATAATTTAAAACCAAAACACTTTATTCCTAAAGAAAATTTTTCTGAGTTTGGAATTAGAATTTAAAAAGTTTCCTTTGCAGGATCTGTCAAATTAATTTGTGATCCCTTCCAATCGAAATATTTTATCTTAAAATTCTTTTTTTTCGTTGCAAAAACAGCAGAATAATTCGCATCTATAAAAAACTGTTCCAATGCCCAATCCATAACTGGATATTGAGAGTTTTTGTCTTCAATCACTTCACAGACTTTTTTAGGATCTATAGAAACAGTTAAATTTTCGGGTGGATAGTAAAATCCTAAGCCCAATGCTTTTATAATAGCTTCTTTAGCACTCCACACATGAAAAAAGGAAGCACATTTTTCTATCTGTGGTAAAGCCTTCCAAGTATTATATTCCTTAGGTGAAAAAACTAATTTTGCGGAACCATCGATATCGAAATCGTTCTTATATTCTTCAATATCGACTCCAACTTCATGCTCCAAACTAAAAGCAAGAGCGATCCATTTGCCTGCATGGGAAATATTGAATTTTAAATTCTTTATATTTATATTCTCAGACAAGAATGGTTTATGGTATTTAGAATATGCAAATAAGATTTGAGAAGTTTTTATTCCTAAATATTTGGCAGATAAAATTCTTATTAAGGCTCTTCCAACGACAGAACGAATACCATCTATTTTTTGATGATATTGTTTATATTTATTAATTTCAACTTCATCTAATATCTGCTCATATTTAAATAAATATTGTTCAGATTCAGAAATATTAACTCGCCAAATATGCACTTCATCTTTATTCAGTTGAAATGCATCATTTATTTTAGTTTCCCAAATATTCATTATTGTTGTTCATCATTTTTGAGTCGAGAAAAAGCAAAACCACCATTCAAACTCCATACGGACTCAAATCCTATTCTTCTTAGGCTTTTTGCAATAAATAAAGATCTATTGCCAGTCGAGCAAACTAACGCTATTTTTTTATTACAATATTCATATTCATTATGAACAAGATTAATAATTAAATTTACAATTTGGCTTTTTGGAATATTTGTTGGTCTCTCTTCCAAACCTATAAAATTCCAATCTTTAAAAAGCAAAGACTCGGCTCGTTCACGAATGTCTATCACAAAGTAGTTATCTGCTAACAATTTTGCATGGTCTAAAATTGGTAATTTTGCATCCTTAATTTCATAGGAATCTATCATTCCACAAACAATTTGTCCATGTTGACTTTGCGAAGTAATTTGTGAATCAAGTATTTTCTTTTCACTAGAAAATTCCTCAAATGACATGACTCTAAAAGGATTCAATACTTTTTGTAAGAGTTGATTATTCCTCTTTTCGACTCCCCAAACGGTAGCAAAGTTATTGCTATAATCATGAGCCGAACAGAGTATAGTTTTTTCTGCGAGTACTAAATTCAGATTTTGCAATGTCGTGTAAAATTGATTAATCCCGCTGATACCAAAATCTGTTCGTCCCAAACCACCACTTAAAATTGTGTCACCAACAAAAGCAAAAATTGGCTCATTCTGATCTGATATTTTGTAAACGAGATAACTTACACTATCAAGCGTATGCCCTGGGGTTTTTAACCTTTTTATTTTCCAATATTGAGATGGAAAATTTAAAAATTCATTGCTTTCCAATGGCCACCCAAGAGGCTCTTGCGCATTATCAGGTAAATTTAAAGCTAGCAGAATATTTTTCCGCGCTGAATCATGATCTGCATGAGAATGTGTGTCTAAAACGGCACATACATTAAAATCTCGACATTTAATTATATTAATAATTCTTTCAATACTTTCATAAGTAGGATCGATAATAATACAATTTTTTGAATATTTATCAATTAAAAGCCAGGAGTTCGCATTTTGAAAATCTATTTGAATGACACCATGTAATTCGTCATCAGGAGAGATAATTTCGTAAGAATTATTTTCTATATTGCATGATAAATTTAAACAAGTATTTCTCAATGCCTTCCCTGCTGACAAAATTGCCTCTGAGCCAGCTAAAATTTCTTCTTTTTTTGTTGCAAAACCAAAGGAAAGTCTAATAGCTGAAGCTAACTTCCACTCTGGAAGTTTCATTGCTGTCAATACGTGACTGTGACTCACAGACTTAGAATTGCATGCAGAACCACCACTTACACTTACACCTGCCGCATCGAATACATTCATCAGTTCTTTAGATGATATTCCGAATATAGAAAAGTTTAGTGTAGTCGATACTGAATCTTTAAAATCCGCATTAAACTCAATTGTTGGAAAAGCTTTTTTTAATGCATTCACTAACATTGATCTAAATGATTCAAGCTCATTTTCAGTCCTTAATGCTTGAACAGTCATACCTTTTTTTCTTTCACTTAACATTTCGAGCACAACACCAAGGGCTGCTATACCTGGTAGATTTTCTGTTCCCGAACGAATTCCTTGTTCCTGTCCCCCTCCAACAATCAGTGGGCAGCGAGGAGCTCCTTCACGCAAATATAAAAATCCAATTCCTTTTGGTGCATGAATTTTGTGCGCACTAAAAGAAGCATAATCAATGCTAATATGTTTAAAATCGAGATCGATTTTTCCAAGAGCTTGCACACAATCTACAAGCCAATATATATGATGTTTTTCCTTCCTTATTATGCCTTCAATTTTTTTTAAGTCCTGAATAACACCTGTTTCATTATTTACAGCCATTGTACAGAGGAGTAAGGTATCTTTTGCATGCTCAGCAAGATGCTCATACTTGATAATTCCATTCGTGTTTACCTCTAAAACGACGATGGGTATATTTAATTTAAGCACTTTTGACCAATGCTCTACTGCACTTGAAACAGCTTTATGTTCAGTTGATGCTACTAGAATTTTTTTAGAATTATTTAATTCTTTATAGATCGGATTGTCAGCTATACTTTGCAAACAAGAAAGAACTCCGATTTGAATAGCTTCAGTCGCACCGCTTGTAAAAAAAATTTCGTTTGGATTTGCATTTAAGACATCGCTGGCAAATTGACGTGACCTTTCAAGAATCAGCTTAGCTTCCGCTCCAGCCATATGCGTACTGCTTGGATTTCCATAAACACGTTGCATAGAGCAAATAGCTGCTTTACATGATTCTTCTAAAATTGGAGTCGTGGCATTGCAGTCAAAATAAATACGGTTCTGCCCATAAGTTACCATTTATTATGCCTCCATCGGCTGATTAAGAAAATTTAATACAAATTAGTTTTAGCAAATACGTATAAATAACTCCAGATAAAAAGACTTTTTATTTATTCTAGCGAGTTTTAGTCTCTAATAATCCAAAATAATTTACATGCAAAATTATTTTGGCTATCTAAAATTGAATTTTTAACTTTTAACACTATTTAACAAAACTTTATAAAACTCATAATTAATTGAATCTTACGGTGGAATTTTTTGCAAAAGGGTTATAAAGAAAGAGCTTTGGCATGATTGTTCATGTTTAGATATTCATTCGCAATAAATAAGTGTCACAATTTTAGCAGAATAATAAAACATATATTTATTTTGCACACTTAATAATTTTTGAAAGATGAGCATAT
Organism: Fluviispira vulneris; assembly: GCF_014281055.1. Classification (NCBI taxonomy): domain Bacteria; kingdom Pseudomonadati; phylum Bdellovibrionota; class Oligoflexia; order Silvanigrellales; family Silvanigrellaceae; genus Fluviispira; species Fluviispira vulneris. The sequence continues at coordinate 27,116 of NZ_JACRSE010000003.1, forward strand.
GAAGAAAATAACTCTTATAAATCTTCTATTTTTTTCATTAGGATCCATAATTGGATCTGGATGGCTTTACGGAGCTTATTACACAGCTAAGCTCGCAGGAAATGCTGCAATCATTTCTTGGATAATTGGGGGCCTTATGATGTCTATAGTGGCTCTGAGCTATGCAGAAGTTATCTTAAATAAAAGATTTAACAATCTTTCAGATGCCGCGGCTCATAGCTTAACTAAAAATGGATGCACACTTGTTAGCATTTTAACTTGGATTTGGACCGCTTTGATTCCTCCAATTGAAGTTCAAGCTACTGTTCAATATGCTTCAAATTATTTTAATTGGATCCGAAAGAGCGATGTACAGAATTTTGAGCTTTCAAATGCTGGTTTAATGCTTTCATTTTTTCTTCTTTTTATTATGTTTTCTATTAATATATTTGCCTCAAATACGGTTGGGCGTTTTAATAAGCTCATTACAATTATTAAAGTCATTATTCCAATTTCAGTGGCATTTATTTTCTTCTACGTAATATATAATAACCCCATGAATGCATTTAACAATTTATCTATTGGTCTTTTCAGTGAAGGGATTTCAGGAATGCTCGTTGCTATCTCTACAGGTGGTATTGCATTTTCATTCATAGGTTTTCAAACTGCTATTTTCCTAGCAAAGGAAACAGATAATCCCCAAAAAAATATTCCCATAGCTGTATTTGGCTCAATTTTCATTGCAATTGTTGTTTATCTGTTGATACAAATTGGTTTTAATCTCTCTATTCCAAGCGAAAATCTTTCTAATGGGTGGTCACAATTAAATTTTGCAGGTGATTCAGGTCCTATAGCAGGACTTTTAGCCATGTTTGGTTTCTTATTTATGAGCTATTTTCTTTATTTTGATGCAGTCATCTCGCCATTTGGCACTGGACTTGGTTATAAAGTTGCAGCCTCTCGAGTGCTCAGTAATCTTTCTGAAGCAAAAATATTTCCAACAATTTTTGCACAAAAAAATCGCTATGGTTCACCTTACTATGCAAATATAATTAACTTTATAATAGGGGTCGTATTTTTAAGCGTCGTTTCCGGCTGGCAAAGTATGATAGCAATTCTCTGTGGGCTTATTATTTTAACTATGTCCTATGTCCCTATATATGTTTTATATGCACGTATAAATAATTTTATGGAAACGAGTTTTAAAGTAAAATATTTTAAAACCATATCTTTTTTAAGTTTCTATTTTTGCAATTTAATGCTAGTTTGGTGTGAATGGGCACAAATAAAATCTGTTTTTATAATTTTTGCAGTAATTTTCTTATCAATTAACATTATCAATAAATTTAAAAATAATTTCACTTTCAATCCTATCTTCCATATTATTCTTCCGCTTCATGCCATTTCAATCGCAACTATTACTTACTTAAAAATATTCCAACCCTCATTTTATTTTGAAATCATTAGCATTCTCATTATTTCTTTAACTTTATTGGTTTTAATTTATAAATTATACAGCAAAACAATCTCACTAAATAAAAAGACTGAAGATAAAAAAATGGCGTCATAATTTCTTATATTTTTATATTGCACATAATAAAAATATTGCTAATCTGTTAGCAGCAGCACTCCCTTTCTTCCTTGGAGGCGTTGGTTATGATTAGAATCCTTTTAATATTTTTGTTACTATTTCCTAGTATTGCTTTCACTCTTGATTCTAACAAGAGCTCAAAGACAGTAACAACAAATAAAAGCACCGAAATAGCTATTGTCGCTGGTGGATGTTTTTGGTGTGTTCAGTCTGATTTTGATAAACTCGATGGTGTAAAAGAAACAATTGTTGGCTATGATGGTGGCTTCGACAAATCTATTACTTATGAAAAAGTATCCTCTGGCAAAACCCCATTTGTTGAATCTATTAAAATCATTTATGATCCTAATAAGCTAAGTTATTCTCAGTTACTTGATTTTTTTTGGGTGCATATTGATCCAACAAATATTGACGGACAATTTTGTGATAGAGGAAAGCAATATAGAACTGTTATTTTCTATTTAAATGAATCACAGAAGAAAATAGCAATTGCTTCTAAAGAAAAAATTCAAAAAAAATTTAAAGGAGTTTATACAGAAATAGTTCCTTCTACTCATTTTGTAAATGCAGAAGAATATCATCAAAAGTATTACTTAAAAAATCCAATTCAATACACAAACTATCGTAACACATGCCGCAGAGATGCGCGTGTGAAGGAGCTATGGGATGCTAAATAATACAAAAAAAATAAGTTCTCTATTGTATATAATCACACTATTATTAACAGGAACAGTTATGGCAGATAATAAAGAAAAAAATACTGAATTATCAACTCAAGAAGATTCAAAATATTCTAAATTTGACAAAGATTCTGCTTTGGAAAAACTCACACCAATGCAAAAAAAAGTCACACAACATGAAGGCACTGAACCTGCATTTAATAATGAATACTGGAAAAATGAAGAACCTGGTATTTATGTTGATCTTGTCTCAGGTGAACCTTTATTTAGCTCCACAGATAAATACGATTCTAAAACAGGTTGGCCAAGTTTTACAAAACCAATTGATAATAAATTTATAATGACAAAAACAGACAATAAACTGAGCAGTGAAGAACGCACTGAAGTACGTTCAAAATACGGAGACTCCCATCTAGGACATGTTTTTGATGATGGCCCCGGACCGACTCACAAACGTTATTGTATGAATTCTGCTTCTTTGCGATTTATTCCTCTCAAAGACATGGAAAGGCTTGGATATGGAAAATATTTATATCTTTTTAAAAAGAATAAATAAAATTCTTATTTGATTTATTCTTTTTCTTTTGTTAATTTTTATTTTTAACAAGAGGTTTTAGAGTGAAAATAAAAATTGCGTCTATTTTTATACCAATTTTCTTATTTGTTCCTAAAATTCATGCCGACAATGCATATGTTTATTGCTCAAGTATTCACCATGAATGGAAGTGGTTAAAATATGATTATAATCCAGAGGACATTGTATTTGGATCTTGGGGTGGCAATACGAAGAATAAAGGTACAATGACTGTCAGTGGTCAATGGAAATATTATACATCAGAGAATAAATATTTTACTTTCTTTGTTTTAGATGATGCAGAAAATAAATACAATGAACTTAAAATACTCTGCAGAAAACAACATGGAAAAGATTATATGTACCCTCAACCCGTCGAAGAGGTTTATGATGGAAAATGGTCTGCTTTTGCAAACGCTGATAACACACTATATCCTGGATATGTTACAAGTAAAGTATTTCGTTCTCCAATCGGTATCCCGCGCTTTCTGTTTAATCAATAGAATATTAAAATAAGTTAATAAAATTATTTTCTTTAATCTCATTGTGAATATTAAAAAGAAATGTCGTGAAATGATTAATATTCCTATAAATTATTTACACTCTTTAAAACTAAAATTTATTGGTATCGAACCATATTCCTTTAAATACCTTAAATTTTTAAGCACTTCCTTGAAATCTAACTTATAAATAACTGCTTTGCGAGAAAATTCGCTCGCAATTATGCTAGATATAATTCCATTGTCTTCTAGTATTTTTTGGTCAAAAAACGCTACAGGAAAATCGATTGAATCATGCGCTTCAATTCTGCCATCGCTCACTCGATATTCTGTACGTGCAGCTATAATTGAGCTGTGAGGAAAAGGCACCATTTCAATCGTAAAATTACTTCTATTTTTTCCATACACGATTGCATTTTCTATTGAAACAGTAGATCCTAGAATAAAATGATAATAGTCCGTAGTTTTTTTTGCTGGATATCCCAGTCCATCAGATACATTAAATAAATGCCGAGCTCCACCAAACTCCATATTAAAGGCTTTGAGTGATGCTTCGTATGATAGGGCTTTAAAAATGGATTTGCATCGATTCTGACGAAATGTCCAGGATCATATGGATTTATTTTTATTTTCACAATTTTAATTTCATACTCATCTGTATATAAATATTTCATAGCAAATACAGATCTTGAAAAGAATAGATTAAATACCAACAAGCATTTTGCGATGAGTAATATTAATTTCATTAATGTACCTCATACATATCTAACTCAAAATATTATTGCTACTGATTTGAAATAATATTTTGAGTTCGTTTAATTATCGCTCAAAACAGCAGAAAAGACAATTTACAAAAAATGAATAGAGCAATTTATACCGATAATTTTTTTGACAGCAAATACTTACACACTTTAGTGGATTTTTTTTCCCAAACACTCTATTTAACCTTTTTTTAATTCAGTTTGGTACAAAATCTAAACTATTCTTTGTTCTTAAAGTTACTATGATTTTTTAATGATAAATTATGCAGTTATTAAAATAAAGGATTTTCATCTGCATTTTCTTTGCGCCTTACTTGTAAATCTTTTGATATATCTTGTAAATTTTTCGCTTTGCTTTTTGTAAATTTTTATTCTATATATAAATAATTAAATTTAACTTTTAAATGGAGAGTTTATGTCCTCACAAATAAAAGCCTCAGATGAAAAATATTGTTCAGATTGTGGCAAAATTATAAAAGTCAAAGCTGAAATTTGCCCTGGCTGTGGTTGCAGACAATCAGCAGTCCAACTTAAAAATGGAAGAAATAGGGTATCAACCGCATTATTTGCTTTGCTCTTAGGAGGTATTGGTGCGCATAAATTTTATTTAGGAAAATTTGGCGTAGGTCTCTTATATATTCTTTTTTGTTGGACTTTAATTCCAGGAATCATATCGTTTATTGAAGGAATCCGTTTAATCTGTATGTCAGACAATGAGTTCGTTAATAAATATTCATAAAAAGTATAGATATGAATTTTATTTATTTTTTTAAAATAAAAACCCCGAATTCAATTGAACTCGGGGTTAATAATCATTTCTTAAAAAGAAATTACATCATGCCTGGGTAACCAGCACCTGGTGCAGGAGCTGCTTTGTCATCTTTTGGACGCTCAGCGATCATGCACTCAGTTGTAAGTAGAAGCGAAGCAACAGAAGCTGCATTTTGCAATGCTGAACGAGTTACCTTAGTTGGGTCGATAATACCAGCTGCTACCATGTCTTCATAACGCTCTTCTTTAGCATTAAATCCGTAATTTGCTGAAGTACTTTCACGTACCTTATTCACAACCACAGATGGTTCATATCCACCATTTGCAACGATTTGACGAAGTGGTTCTTCGCAAGAACGTGAAATGATATCAATTCCAAAACGCTCGTCGTTATTAGAGTTTGCGCGAAGAGTTTCGAGCACTTTTTGTGCACGAATAAGAGCAACTCCACCCCCTGGAACAATACCTTCTTCAACTGCAGCACGGGTTGCATGCAATGCGTCTTCAACGCGTGCTTTCTTTTCTTTCATTTCTGTTTCAGTTGCAGCACCAACACGGATAACAGCTACACCACCAGAAAGTTTTGCAAGACGTTCTTGCAATTTTTCGCGGTCGTAATCAGAAGTTGAGTCGACGATTTGTTTGTTGAGTTGCTTAACGCGCGCTTCAATATCTGCTTTTGCCCCTTGGCCATCAATAATAGTTGTGTTGTCTTTGTCACAACGCACACGTTTTGCAACACCAAGTTGTTCAATTGTTGTTGCTTCAAGTTTCATTCCAAGTTCTTCAGAAATAACTGTTGCACCAGTAAGAATTGCAATATCTTCGAGCATTGCTTTACGACGGTCACCAAAGCCAGGAGCCTTCACTGCTACAATTTTAAGATTTGCACGGAGACGGTTAAGAACAAGAGCTGCAAGAGCTTCGCCTTCAACATCTTCAGCAATAACAAGAAGTGGCTTGCCGGTGCGAATAATTTTTTCAAGAATTGGCACAAGGTCTTTTAAAGAAGAAAGTTTTTTATCGAAAATAAGAACATACGCATCTTCGTAATTCACTTCCATTCTTTCAGCGTCATTTACAAAGTAATTGGATAAATATCCGCGATCGAACTGCATACCTTCAACAACGTCAAGCGTTGTTTCCATACCTTTTGCTTCTTCGATTTGAATAACGCCTTGCTTGCCTACTTTTTCCATAGCTTTTGCAAGAATATCACCGATGTATTGATCGGAGTTCGCTGAGATTGTCCCCACTTGTGCAATTTCATTGTGACTTGAAATTGCTTTGCTCGCTTTCTTAAGTTCAGCAGTGACAGCGCTCACAGCCTTATCAATCCCGCGCTTTAAGTCCATTGGATTGTGACCTGCAGCAACGAGTTTAACGCCTTCGCGATAAATAGCCTGAGCAAGAACAGTTGCGGTTGTTGTCCCATCTCCTGCGATATCAGAAGTCTTTGAAGCAACTTCCTTAACCATTTGTGCGCCCATGTTTTCAAACTTGTCTTCAAGTTCGATTTCTTTAGCAACAGTCACACCATCTTTTGTTACATTTGGTGAACCAAAGGACTTATCAATTGCTACGTTACGACCTCTAGGCCCCATTGTAACTTTTACAGCATCTGCAAGGGTGTTCACACCAACAAGAATTTTTTTACGAGCATCTTCACCAAAATTAATCATCTTAGCTGACATGGATATCTCCTAAAGTTTTTTATATATATTAAGCCCCAAAATAAAAAAGGGGGTGTTGATTCTTAACCAATAACGCCAAGTACGTCGTCTTCACGAAGAATAAGATGATCTTCGCCTTCAACTTTGATTTCAGTACCACTGTATTTGCTGAAAAGAACACGATCTCCGACTTTAATATCGATGGCACGTACTTTGCCATCAGCAAGCACCTTTCCATTGCCAACGGCAACAACAGTTGCTTCAACTGGTTTTTCTTTAGCATTGTCAGGAATCAGAATTCCTCCAGCTGTCTTAGTTTCTTCTGCCACGCGTTTCACTAAAATACGGTCGGAAAGTGGACGAATCTTCATAATGAGCCTCCAAAAAGTGGAAATAAACCACAACATTAAAAACTTAATTTTAAAGGTGAGAGGAGACTTCCCCCCGATACCTCAGGTGGAAAATAAGCGCTCGCTCAAAGGTGTCAAGGCTGTTGGGTGAATAATTTTTTTTTATTTCTTTTCACTTAAAATAAAAATAGTTTTTAAAATATTCAAAACGAAATATAAATAAAACTCACTCAAGAAATCAGCAAATTGCTATGTCTATTACTTTATGTTTAAAGTGGCAAAGGAATATTAGAAAGACCTATTTGCTTAATCGAAATATCTTGGTTTTTGGTACGCTTTACAGAATAGACTGCGCCATTTTTATTATTTAATACGATTGCAATTGGAATCGATTTTGCATCACAATAAGCCACGATTAACTTAGAATTTGAGATTGAATTTATAAAAGGCTGTATGGCTTGATTATTTGCGTCTATTATTTTTCCAAGCTTTGCAATAATTCTGTTATTATTAATTAAAAATAAAATATTATTTCTATTAAAGGCAAGAATATTTTGATTCAATTTTGAGTCTATATATTCTTCATCGTCAAATAAATAGATGGGAGAAAGATTGGGAAACTTTTTTTGAAATTCATGACTTAATTTTGTAAAACTTTCCGTAGTATCAGAATCAGGGATGCGGTAATCCAAGTTTTTATATTTTTGTGGAGTATTACTTATTAATACAAAGTTATTGTCGTTTTTTTCTTTAGCAATTACTGTTTGAAAAAACAAGAAAGACGATACGCAACCGATTGAAATTAAAAAACTTTTCATAGTCTCTGGCACCTAAGTTTATTTATAAGCCCCTATCCAAAGTCTATTTAGCTGAAAATACGGATGAGCGCAAATGATTTTGTTTAAGAGTTATTACTTAACTTGGCGAACTTCCACGTCACAAGCTTTTAAAAAATCCATAACAAAATCGTAATCCTCATTCTTATAAGCCTTCTTGAACACAACTCTTTTTACACCAGCTGTGATGATAGCTTTTGCGCAGTCTCGACAGGGGCTGTAGGTACAATATAAAGCAGAATTCCTAAGATCTTGTCGCGAAGCTGCAATTGCATTGATTTCTGCATGAACCATAAAAGGATATTTATCTGGGCGTAAGTTTGGTAGTTTTTTATCATCACAGCCAGGGGGAAACCCATTGTATCCTGTCGCTAAAATTCTTTTATTTTCATCAATAACAACAACACCGACCTGGGTTTCACCATCATGACTCCGCTTGGAAACTGCTTCCGCTATGTCTAAAAAGTAATCATCCCAACTTGGGCGTACAACTGGCTTCCGATTGTCGTAATTAATTTTTATCACTGGAAATGATTTTCTGTCTTCTTTTAATTGTGTCACAGTATTACTCATAATATTACGCTTTCTTTATACTCACCAAAGACTTCTCTTAACGTATTACAAATCTCACCGATACTTGCATAAGCTCTTACGGCAGACAATATATATGGCATTAAATTCTCTGTCCCTTGAGCTGCATTTTTTAATTTTAATAAAGATTCTGTAACAGCAACAGAATCTCTATTATTTTTTATTTTTTTTAAATTTTCTATCTGCATTTTTTCTACAGTATCCTCAACTCTAAGAAGCCCTTCGTGAGGATTTTCTTCAATAATAAATTTATTAACGCCAACAATTACGCGATCTATAGATTCTATATCCTGTTGATATTGATAAGCAGATTTTTGAATAGAAGCTTGAACATATCCTTGCTCAATTGCTCGAACCATTCCTCCGAGAGAGTCTATTTTTTTGATAATTTCAACAACTTCATTTTCAATTCGGTCGGTCAAAGCTTCAATATAATAGCTTCCCGCTAAAGGATCGACTGTTTCAGCTACGCCACTTTCATGTGCAATTATTTGCTGAGTTCTAAGCGCTATACGTGCAGATTCCTCAGTTGGTAAGGCCAATGCTTCATCTTTTGAGTTCGTATGTAAACTCTGTGTCCCGCCTAAAACTGCCGCAAGTGCCTGAATAGTCACACGGACAATATTATTTTCGGGTTGCTGAGCCGTTAATGTTGAACCAGCAGTTTGTGTATGGAAACGCAACATAAGACTTTTGGGATTCTTAGCGCCAAAACGCTCTTTCATTATTTTTGCCCAGACTCTTCGAGCAGCTCTGAATTTCCCTACTTCTTCAAGTAGATCTGTATAAGCATTGAAAAAGAAAGAAAGCCTAGGAGCAAATTCATCCACATTTAATCCTACTTTGACAGCGGCCTCTACATAGGCAATTCCATCTGCAAGAGTAAAACCAACCTCTTCAGATGCAGTACTTCCTGCTTCACGAATATGATAACCACTGATTGAGATTGTATTCCAAAGGGGTACATGTTCCTTACAGAAAGCGAATATATCGGTGATAATACGCATAGATTGTTGAGGTGGAAAAATATATGTTCCGCGTGCAATATATTCTTTTAAGATATCATTTTGTATAGTGCCACGTAATTTATGACTACTGATACCTTGTTTTTCAGCCACTGCAATATAAAGAGCTAATAAAACTGCTGCAGAAGCATTGATTGTCATAGAAGTTGATATTTTATCTAACGGAATGCCATTAAATAGTATCTCCATATCAGCAAGTGTATCAATCGCAACTCCAACTTTACCAACTTCACCCGCAGCTTCATCACTGTCAGAGTCATAACCGATTTGAGTGGGCAAATCGAAAGCAACACTCAAACCCGTTTGACCTTGTGCCAGTAAATATTTATATCTTTTGTTACTTTCTTCGGCACTGGCAAAGCCTGCGTATTGCCGCATTGTCCATAAACTGCTGCGATACATTCCTGAATGAACCCCACGTGTAAATGGATACTCTCCAGGAAAATTAATTTTGCTTAAATACTCATTATCAGTCATAGCATTTTTAGGAAAATAAAGTTCATCTATCACAGATCGAGATGCTGTCACAAACTCTTTTTTCCGTTTTAAATCGCTTCTTGAAGATGACATTTATTTTTTCCTTCAACTGCATTTTATTTTTTCATTACCTTTTTATTGACAACTCTTCCAGGGAAATCATCCCAAAAATTATTTGCAAAAACTCCATTTATGAGATCTGACCAACTTGGGAAATATTTTTTTTCGGGTGGATTTTGCAACGTCAAACTCCCATCTTTTCCCCAAACAAGTTTTGCGTTGTTTGTATCTACTAATAATACAGAAAATCCACCCGTTATAGAATAAATTTCATCAATAAAGTTTGATTCAATTTGGTTAACCACCACAATGAGCGCTGTATCTGCATTCATCACTCGAGCAGTTAATGTATTTAAATTGTCAATCCATGTTGGTTCAGTCGCTAGGCAATATGAATAAAATTCTAGAAAGTTATGTCTTGATAGGCAGGAAGAAGTTATAAGAGTACGAACGGACGATTCACGTGATGAAAATCTATTTGCAACATTTTTCATTGATTCGTTTAATTTAGTAAGAACATTTGAATTACTTTTTAACAATGCTTTTTGTACAACTTCAAATGGATATCCATTAATATTCGGCTGCCCCTCAAACGAATCAATCACTTTTTTTTGCAATAAAGCTATAATATTTTCAGAAGATATTGTTGCAAGATCAATCGATGTTGTTTTTGAAGGATCTGGAAGAATAAATGGTGGAACAGCAATAATAGCGGCTGGATTTACGGCTTCATAACCTGTTTGTATACCAGAGGGAAGCGTCTTTGAAGTCTGGCATGATATAAAAAAAATGGAGAAAGTTACAATAAAACTTATCTTTATCAATATGCTATTTTGCAGCATTTTATTTTCCTTAACAGCTCATACTCATCTTCAAGAGGTAGCAAGTTATTATTTATTAAGTTACCTTTGATAGAATACATTTTTTAAAACACTTGGAAAGAACAAAGCTGCCATCACGAATCAACAAAAGCAAGCCTCTCATAAAGTTTCATTTAGAAAATTGCGTATTTGTTTAACAGTTTCTGAAATGAGATTGAAGTCTGAGTTTTCATGATGACTTAATATGCACTTTATATTCTCATCTTTAACTGCATATAAATGATATAATGCATTTCTGATAAGTCCTTGATATTTTGCTCGCGTTGCAGCAGTACCACCAAACCACTTTTCATATTCTAATGGGGTCATTAAAGCAATATTATGGATTGTTAAATTTAAAAAATTTTTATTGAAATCAGAAAAATCTTTTAAAATACCAAAATCATTTGTAACTAAATTATAGGGACACACATCTTGGCAAATATCACATCCATAAATCGTCTTGGCAAAATGCGATAAATACTTTTTTGGTACTATTTCTCTGTGTTCTATTGTTAAATATGAAATACATTTATTAGCATCTAAATAATAAGGTTTAATTAGTGCATTAGTAGGACAAGCATCTAAACATTTTTGACAATCACCACAATCTAAACTTGCGATTGGACTCAATTTGTTTTTTAATTTCTTTTCAACTATTTCAGAGTAAGATAAATCAATAAGGAGTGTCGCTATAAAAAAGAAACTTCCCATACCAGGACGAATAAGCATAGTATTTTTACCAACAAACCCCAGATGAGCCTCTCTGGCATGAGCCCTATCGAAAAAAGGAATCGAGTCTATAACTGGTCTAAATGCAAATTTTTTTTTAAAATGCTTTTGCAATTCTTGGGCAATTTTCTCTAAATTTTTTCTTAATACCTTATGATAATCTTTTCCATAAATATATTTTGAAATTAATTTTTTCCCAATTAAAGAATTATTTTTAATTTTAATTTCTTGCGTGTTTATTTTTCTATTTCTTACCCGCTGTCCTAATGAGTAGGGAAAAAGAAAAATAAGAGCAGTCTTTGAATTTTCCAAAATAAATGAAGGATCTTTTCTCACATCAATATTATTTTCTAAAAATTTCATCCCTGCATGAGAATTTTCACTTATCCACTGCTCAAAAGCTCTTAAATCTTTTTCAAATATGCTTAAAAATTTTTTATCTTCAAAAGAAAAGACGCCTGTAGCATGAGCATCATATTTTTTAAAAAGCTCAACTATTTCTGGTTTTATTTTCATTTTTCTGGTCTTACACTACTCGGATCAGCATGTACAATAACATCTCCCTCAAATTCAGAAGATAAAACATTTTCAATATTCTCTATTATAATATGAACTTCATTAAACAATAAATCCTCAGGTAATGTAACATGAAAGTCGAAGAAGTATCTATGTCCACTTTTCCGTGCGCGGAAGCGATGAATATCCAAAATACGTTCATCTGTTCCTCTCACAATTTTTTTAGCTGTTTCTTTTATATCTTCTGGAATGTCATGATCCATAAGTTCATTAATGCTTGTTTTAACTAAACCAAAAGAACCATAAATAATATATACAGAAAATATCAAAGCAATCACTGGATCTAAAATGGAATATCCAGAAACAGCTATTAATAAAAGTGCTAAAGTTGAAGAAATATTTGTCACGAAATCTACTTTATAATGTTCAGCATCAGCAATAAGAGCAGGGCTCTTTAATTTTAGTCCATTTACTTTTAACCACTTTGTCACAAAAAGACTTACAAAAGCAGCAAAAATAAAAAATACTATCTGCTTCCAGTCTGAATGGTTCGCTTCAAGTACAAGACCCGATAAAACATCATAAATCTGCCTTACACTTGAAACGACTATGGCAATCCCACCACCAATAATGAGGCTGCCTTGACCTAAAGCTGCTATACTTTCAGCGCGTCCGTGGCCATAGGGGTGATTGTGGTCTGGATCAAGTCGCGCAAACTTTACAATTTTGCGATTTACCAAACTAACAATCATATCCATTGTGCTATCAAGAGCAGAAAGTGCGACAATCAGTGAACCGGTCATAAAAAAAAGCGTGAGTTTCCCCAGTGCTAAAAAAGCGGCACAAAAAGCGGCAATTAATGCTGCTTTTTGTGCCGCTTTTGAGTTGGAATGACCATCTTTTGTTAATTTATGGAGCATGAAAATTCTTTCTATTGTTTAAGAAAAACTCTTTGATAAAAAGGAACTCCTTTTGCAGTAAAAAGTTTTTGAAATGCGGTTTCGTACGAATCACCCTTAATGTTGCGTGGTTTTGACAAAGGGGAAGAATCATGTGCATCATCTGGTATAAAACCTGCACTTAAAACAAATTTCTCTGTTTCTAAAAAGTAAGGCTCGTGATCTGTTTTAAACCAGAAGAATCCACCTGGTAAGAGCTTTGCATATAATAACTTTATAAAATCAGATTTTAATAGCCTATTTTTTTCATGTCTATCTTTAGGCCAGGGGTCTGGGAAAAAAACACAAATACCAAGAAGAGAATTGTCAGGAACAATGTCACTTAAAAAAGATTTTCCATCACAAATAGCTATCCTCCCATTTTCAGAAGCATTTCTTTTGAGTTTACGTGCAGCTTTCACAACCCTTTTATAAGTAATATCTAAGCCTAAAATATTTATATCTTTGTTATTTTCGACAAGTTCAAGAACAGTCTTGCCCATATAACAGCCTATTTCAATAACAATTGGTTTAGACATATCGGTAAACAATGAGGTGTATTTTTCATGTAATTCAGTTTGAGTTAATAAATATTCAGATAAACCCAGAGCTTCTTTCAAATAAGGATTTTCATGCCTATCTGGAGCTTTCTCACCTTTACGCAAATTATCTATAATTGTTCCAACTTTTCTCATCAGCAAAAATCTTCCGTATTAATTCTTAAAGTCTTGACAAATTAAAAAATTTGCCCACTGGTTCAAGCGCAGGTTGCCGAAAAGATGGCAAGGGATCAAGTCTAAAATGAGCTATTAGGATAATTATGAAACGAAAATTGATTTTTAAATCATTTATTCATTTTGCCAAACCAATGGGAGCTTTTTTAGTCTGTTTATCCCTTACAAACGTATGTTCAGCATTGTCTCTTATAAGCTATTTTTTTCAAACTTCCTATCCAAATGAAGAATGCACTCCTGCCTCACTTGAGCCACAAACACTTAAGTTAACTTATTCAGAACGTTCAAATATAAAAAATGAATTTAAGGTCGGTTGGGACTTATACACAAATAAAAATTTGGCGTATTACCAAAAGCCTTCAATTGGAGGTGAGGTGCAAATTGCTCGATGTTTACCGCCAGGTAGATGGGTCTATTTAGGCAGAGGAAATGTAGAAAATGTAAATGGGAATACGGTGGAAGCTACAATAAAAGGGATCGATATGATTCAAGGAACTACTGCCACGATACCTAAGAAATTTATTGAATCTGGAAATTTTTATTGGCGCCCAATGGCTGGAGACAGTGTTTTTCCTGTTGAAAAATCAATATCCAAAAAAATATCAATAAGTCCTAAAATTGAAATAGCTTATGAAGATATTTTTGTAAATTTAGGGAATGGTGAATATTCTTACGATTTTACTCCAGAAGGAGAAGAATTTCTCAATAATAAATTTAATCTTTTTAAAAAATTAAATGGAAGATTAGAAGTAGATGGTTTTTATATCGCAGCAGGCAACAGCGAAGATTTAAGATTAGAATCTTTGATGCGAGCTCAAGCTGTTGGAAATTATTTTATAAGAAAATTTAAACTTAATCCCGACCAAGTTGTGACAATCGGCTACGGCAATGATTGGCTTCAATCTGGCATGCAACCCGTTAAAGCTTGGCCAAATCGGAATTTAATGCGTGGGATCATTTTGAAAATATTGCCTGAAAGTGCTGATTATTAAAAATTTAAACAGCCGCATCTCAAGTTAAAAAATAAAAAAATATAATTCCAAATTTCAAAAGTGCTACTTGCAAAATATTTTAAGCCGTTGTAATAAATAGAAAATAACGAATTAGAAAACGACAAATTTATGTATTTATATTTATTGTCGTCGCAAAATTAAATAAAAGGAGGGATAGAGTGCCACTTAATTTAGAAATTATTTCAGGCTCTGACATTTACAATACACAAGTATTGCCTTTTGGTTATGAAGAACACTTCATAACTCCCGAAGAAAGAGAAATGTTTAATATAGGAAAAGAGTCACAACTTAAGAACGCAGTTGAAAAACATTTAGGCGAACGACCTGAAGATGTTCACTTATTAGCTGAGGAATCCCCTTGGGGCAAAATATATAATGAATACAATTGGTCCCCAGTAAAAACGAGTTATTATGTTGCCGATATAACTATTGCAGACGTTAGCCAAGAAACAGTGATCATCAGTCAAAAAGAGTTTGAAAATAAAAGCTCTATTGTTGCTACTTATAATGCCTCAATCACTGAATCTGTCGCCAACACGATTGAAAGCACATGGAACAGTTCAAATAAACTTTCTGCTGGCTTCAATATTAAAGGGAAATTTTCAATTCTTGCCGTAGAAACGGAAGCAACGACCTCAATTGGCTTTGAGCACACCTGGGGGAAAGGGGGAACGACGCGCCATATGACAACAGTCGGCACATCAACGGGATTATCTGTTACTTTAAAACCCAAAGAATCGGTCATTGCTGAACTGATTGCAACACGAGGAAGATTAAAAGTTAAAATAAATTATAATGTTGTTCTATCAGGATATATTTTAGCAAACTACTATCCACCGTATAAAGATCATCATTTCTGGTTTATGACAATTCATAAAGTGCTTGGTAAGAAGCATACTAGAAAAGTAACAGAAAATATATTAATCAATTACTATTCAAATACAAAAGTAGTTTTAAAAGACAAGAAAAGTTCAAAAATCATAAAAAGCATGAACATTTAGTGGAAGATTATGCTTGATAAAAAATAATAAGTGTTAAAGTAAATATCATCTTAATTTCTTTAATACTTCAACAGCGCTTATATCTTCTCCTTCAGGAATACCGAGTTTTTGCATAACTGTTAGCTCTTCAATTCCTCCTTTGTCATCCGCTTTTCTTTGGATCTCTAAAGTCAAATCTTTGATTTTAAATAGATGACAATCTTCGATAAAATAATAGCTTTCATGAAAAGTAACAACTTTACGATTTAAAGAACCACATAATTTTTTTGGTGATGGCAAGTTTTTTCTAATTCTCTCTTCACTTTCATTTATATTTAAATATGTTTTTTCAACTATTATTGCATTGCCTATGGGGAATTCACGAAGGATCTGAGGAGCCAAAGTATAAATAGGTCTACTTTTTTCACTAAATCTTAAAACATCACTATATTTTTCAAAAGGTCTTCTCTTACATTTATCAATATAATAGTAAATGATATTGTCTGAAGTTAAAATACTTTTATCATAATTTTGGCATAAATATTTAAAACTGATAGAATTATTTTTTTCAAAATCGTTGTAATAATCTTCAAAAGTATAATTTTCACCAATTGGAATTAGAGAGAATACTTCGCTTGTCAGATTCACAATATGCTTTTTTCTTATTTGTACAAATTTATTTACGACTTCTGAATTTTTGACGGGTCTAAGTTTACAATCATTTAGATAATAAATACGATCTATATAAGACACTATTCTATTGCGTAATTCTGCACAAGCCACTATTTTTGATTTGATAGTATCCATTTTAATATCATCATCACCTAAAGTAACGAGTGATTTTTTATTTTGTTCATTTGCAACTGAAACATTATTACTAGAAAATAATATAAAACACATAGCTAGCAAGAAAAATGGGAAAAATCTTTTAAAAATAATATTCATTATAATCTCTTAACCCGATCCTAGTTTAAGTTATGAAAAAAAATCATAAGCTTCTAAACACTTACTCAACAATTGCAAATTATACAATAATATCCTAATATATAAAACTGTCAGGCAAAAGTTAAGGAGGCTGAGTGCAATCAACAAAAATTGTGACACTAAATGACATAAATGTCTCTTTTATAAAAAATAAACCTGTCCTACAAAACTTAGATCTCGAAATATTTAAAGGCGAATCTTTAACTATCCTCGGTCCTGGGGGCTCAGGTAAAAGCACACTTCTCAAGATTATATTAGGAATCATTGAACCGCAATCAGGAACACTCAATGTATTTGGCAAAAATATAAACTCATTATTGCACAAAGAACGTTCAGAAATCTTAAAAAAAATTGGTATTGCCTTTCAACAAGGCGCTCTTTTTGATTTCATGACTGTAAGTGAAAACATAGATTTTGCTATGGAAAATATGACTCAATTCACTCAAAAAGAGCGTGAAGAAAGAATTCCAAATTTTTTAGCTCAAGTAAATCTCACCCATGCTTCTGACAAACTTCCAAGTGAACTTTCGGGGGGGATGCGCAGAAGAGTTGGTTTTATTCGCGCTCTTATCACCAATCCAGAACTCGCTCTCTTAGATGAACCCACTGCAGGTCTAGATCCAGTTACAACAACGATTGTCATTGACATCATCCACCGCATTGGACGGCAAATCGGAACTACCATGGTTTGTGTGACCTCAAATATAGATGTGGCATTTCGCTTTGCAAAAAAAGTCGCTATCTTAAAAGATGGAAAAATCATCGGAGTTGGCACAAAAGCAGATCTTTTGAATTTAAATAATGAATGGATTACAAATTTTCTTACAATTCGTGAAAATAAATTCCATACTGATGAAGAAATTGATATGTATGAGTCTCCAGTATGAGAAACACAATATAAAAAGAAGACAATATGACAGGAAATTCTGAATTTTTAATTTGTGAAGGGGTTAAAACTCATAATTTAAAAAATATTAATCTTAAAATCCCTTTAAAAAAATGGATTGCAATTACGGGAGTTTCTGGAAGCGGGAAAAGCAGTTTAGCATTCGATACAATTTATTCAGAATCACAACGTAGATTTCTTGAAACTTTAGGAACGTATGAGAGACAATTTCTCCAAGGACTTCCGCAAGGTGAATTTGTAGAGATTGATAATATTCCTGCTGCCGTTTCTTTAAAACAAAATAATAAAACAGGCGATCCTCGGAGTGTGATTGCATCTTCCGCTGATATTGCAGCTCCTTTACGCAATCTTTTTATTGCATTGATGGATCCTTCTTGTTCGAAATGTGGATCACAAGTTCATGTTGATCAAGCAAAAGATCTTATAGATTACTTAAATAAAGAAGAAATAAAACAAAATAATTTAAATTTTTTAATATCTGTTCCTTATACAGTCCATTCAAAAAAAAGCATAGAAGATCTCATTTTTGAAGGGTATTCTAGAGCACATATGAACAATGAAATTGTTGAATTAGAAGACTATTTGACACATAAAAATAAAATAATTCCCAAAAGAATTGAAATTATTTTAGATCGCATTAATTGGCAATTAAATGAAGATGAACTTGCTAATCGTATTGAGACTATTTGGTCTCAAGTAAAATTTTCACCTCGCTTTTCTTTTATAAATTTGTTTGAAATAAGTAACAAAAAAGAATTAAGTGAAGAAAAAAAAGTATTTCATGTACAACCATTTTGCACAGATTGCAACCAACAGACGACTATTATACAATCGAATGATTTAGATTGGCAATCTATTTTAGGTGCATGTACAAAATGTAATGGCCTTGGAAATATTCCTGTGCTTGATCCACTAAAAATCATTCCAAATCCTAATTTATCAATCATTGATGGCGCCATTAAACCTTGGAATTCGGATACATTTTTATGGATGAAAGAAGAACTAATAAGGGCATGCAAAAAAAGAAATATTAAAATAAGCACCCCCTATGAAAAGCTTCCAAAAGAAGCGAAAGATTTTATTTGGATAGGAGATGATTCAGATAAAAAAAATAAAAATTCAGAATATGTTACTTTAAAAAATTTCTTTGACGTTTTAGAACAAGAACGCTACAAAAGTACTTCTAGAATACTTCTTGCTAAATATAGAAAATATGAAAATTGTCCTGAATGCCTTGGAGCTCGATTAGGAAAAGCAGGAATGAAAGCAAAATGTTTTCAATCATCTTACAATGATCTATTTCAACAGGAAATCGCAAAAACTAAGAAATGGCTTGAACAGATTAAACTTGAAAAAAAATACGAAAAAAAAATTAACGCAATTCAAGAAATATATGAAGAAGTTTATAAAAAAGTTTCACTGCTCGAAAAGTTAGGTCTTGGTTCTGCTCAACTTTTTAGAAGGTGTAAAACCCTTTCCGGAGGAGAATATCAGCGTGTGCTTTTAACGCGTGTCATAGGCAATGGTCTGACTGATGCTCTTTATGTGTTAGATGAACCCAGTATTGGACTCGGCAAAAATGAAATACCTTCACTTATTAAATGTATAGAAGAATTACGTGATTTAGGTAATACAATTCTCATGGTTGAACATGATAAACAATTGATTTCAAGAGCAGACGAAATTTTTGAATTAGGGCCTGGAGGAGGGGAAGAAGGTGGCTCTTTACTGACTGTGAAAAATAAAACACCTCAATGCTTTCAAACACAAATAAGTAAAAATTTATTGAATTTAAATAAAAAAAACATTAACCCTCTTCAAACTTTCCAAAAAGAAAATTCTATTATTTTAAATAAATTTTCTGCCATGAATTGCAAAAATTTAGATATAGAATTTATATTAAGTAAACTGAACGTTATAGTTGGTCCTAGTGGTGCTGGAAAATCAACTCTTATTCGCTTTGGTCTTGAAGCAGCGCTTGAAAAATATAAAGAAACACAAATCACTGAAAATTCTGATTTTGACGCAGACGCAAAAATAGGAACTTGGGAAGATTTCAGCTTTCCCAATCATTTTTTTGATAATAATGATATTATAAGTGTGGAACAAAAAGCTTTACACCGAACTATATCTAGTGTCCCAGCAACAATTTTAGGGCTTATGGATATTTTGCGGAAAAACTTTGCTTCGACCCATGAAGCAAAATCACAAGGCCTACAGCTTTCAGATTTTTCCTTTAATGGTGCAGGTGGATGCGAAAATTGTAATGGAAAAGGCACTATTGAAGATGATTTATTCTTTTTAGGATCCGTAGAAAAGATATGTCCAGAATGCAATGGCACACGCTACCGTAATGAAATCCTGTCTGTCACTTGGAATAAAAAAAATATCAGTGAGTGGCTTTCCACAAGTATAAATGAATGTCTTTCTACGCTTGGTAAGCAACAAGGTTTCGTTAAGGCTCTCACTCTTTGTAAACAGCTGGGACTGGGCCATATCCCACTTGGGTTGCCCACAACCTCAATGTCAGGTGGGGAGGCACAACGTCTACGTATTTGCGCAGCTCTTGCAAAGTCTTCCAAAAAGATCTTCTGCTTACTTGACGAACCTACGCGCGGGCTTTCTGATTTTGACATTGGAAAGCTTCTTGAAACTTTATTGCGTCTTTGTAACGAAGGGCATACATTTGTCGTTGTAGAGCATCATGAACTTTTCGAAGAAAATGCACACCATCTTATAAAAATGGGACCAGGGAGTGGTGTTCAAGGTGGAAAAATCATAGAAAGATTGTTAGCAAGTGCTCAAGGATAAACCATACGAGTCAATTGCTTGTAAAAATTAAGTGCTATCGATCAGGGAAGCAATAAAAATGTTAAAATCTATTTTAGGAAGCGCCTCTAAGCAAATTGAAGTTATTAAAAGAAAAAGTGGAGAAAAATTCATAGAAAAAATTTATGGCGAAGATGCTATGAAAGTTTTTTATGGAAGTCCTGCTGGGGCTGCTTTTACTGCAAAATTTTTAACGAACAAATGGATCAGTAACATTTATGGCGCTTATAACGATTCTGGAGCGAGTAAGCATAAAATTGAAGAATTTGTAAATAACATGGGCATCGATGTCTCTGAATCTGAAAAAGATATTTCCGAATATCATTCTTTTAACGATTTTTTTGCAAGAAAATTACATCCACGCGCAAGACCAATCAATCGCCTCACGAATAGTGTTATTTCCCCAGGTGATGGAAGATTGCTCGTTTTTCCAAAAATATCCGAAACAACTCTAAGTTATGTGAAATGGGCTCCTATCCAACTGATAGATCTTTTTCAAGGCAATGAAAGTTTAGTAGAACGTTATAAAAACGGTTCATGCGCCATTCTCCGTCTCTGCCCATCAGATTACCATCGATTTCACTTTCCGGTATCTGGTAAAGCAGGAATCACAAAAACTGTGCCAGGATTACTTCATTCGGTAAATCCTTATGCATTAGAGCAACAAATTCCAGTCTATTGCATGAATAAACGTACACTGTGTGAATTGGACTCTGATCAATTTGGCAAAGTATTATTAATGGAGGTGGGTGCACTTTTTGTGGGAACAATTGTGCAAACTTATAGACCAGCTATGCAAGTCGAAAAAGGCGATGAAAAGGGTTACTTTAAATTTGGCGGAAGCACATGCATTCTCTTTTTCGAAAATGGTATCATGGAATTCGATACAGATATTGTAAAATCATCTGAGCAGGGCTTGGAAACTTTAGTCCAAATGGGTGAAAAAATAGGTCATTTAGCAGAAAGGACAGTCTGAATGTACAATTCGGATGTTTTCCCTGAAATCGTCCGAGAAAAAAATTTCTCATTTAGAGAATTAGAATATTTGACCAATATCTGTTTTGAAAGCAATAATTACTTAAATAATTTTCCTCAAGTTTTTCATAATGACAATAAAGAAAATCTCTTTTTATATAAAATAAATGGATTAGCTGTTTCATTCTGTTCAATTCATCCCATTCACTTTCAATTACCCAATCTTGCGCTAAGTTCATATTGCATAGGCAGTGTGTGCACCCATCCAAATTTTAGAAAAAAAGGTTTTGCTAAAAAACTTTTAATGGAAGTTGAATGCAAAGCTAAAGAAAATCAGGTTGATTTTTTATTTTTATTTAGCGACTTTAAAGCATTGTATACAGATTTAAATTATGTTCCGGCTGGCAATACTTATTTAGCTCAAGTAAATTCAAGAATACCTTCTCCTAATTATCTAAATAAATTAAAAAAATTCAAATCTGAATACAATAAAGCTGTACAAAAATTCGCCGAAAAAAAACTAGATTTTTCGAATATTAATTATTTAGATGTAATAGATGATAGAAAAAAATACGATATATGGCAATTTATTGTTCGCAATGCTCCAAAATCTGAATCCATACTTTCTTATCTCGAATTTTCTGACATTTTAAAAATTAAAAATATGCAACTCTTTATTTTAAGTCATGAGAAAAAAATATGTGCTATTGCTTTTGTTAACAAAGGGGATGACTTTCAAAATGTGATTCATTCTTTATACTTCAGTGAATTTAATTATTCTCTTATTCTTCTCCATGATGTTATTGTTAACAATAATGAAGAAGAGCTTATTTTTTTCCCAGGTTCACATTCTTCTAAATTTTTCTCACTTTTTGATTTTCAATCCATTCCCTCTCTTTTCCTAAAATCTCTCGATGAGAAAAAAATTGCTACGCAAAAATTGCAGGAATTATGCGAAAAAAATGACATATTCATTGGTAGCTTGCAAGGTACATAACAAAAATATAATATAATAATAAATCAAATAATAATAAGGTAACAACAATGAAAAAAGTAATTGTTCATGATAAATCTATCGAGATGACAGTGCTTATGACTCCGGATTTAGTGAATTTTTCTGGAAAAGTACACGGTGGCGCAATTATGCGACTGCTTGACCAAGTTGCTTATGTTTGTGCTTCGCGCTTTTCAGGCCACTATGTTGTTACTTTATCTGCGGATCAAGTTTTCTTTAGACACCCTATTCATGTAGGTGAGCTTGTTACTTTTTTAGCAAATGTCAATTACACTGGCAAATCATCAATGGAAATAGGGATTAAAGTCGTTTCAGAAAACACACGCACACGCATTCGTAACCATGTCTTATCCAGTTATTTTACAATGGTAGCTGTCGATGAAAACTCTCGACCCGTAGAAATAGCCAAAGTTGATGTGACGACTAATAAAGATCAAGAGCGTTTTGAATCTGCTTTACAAAGAAAAAAAATGCGTGAACAATTTTGGAAAAAATAATCCTTTATATAATCTAATATTTACAAAAACTCTTATGATCTCTTAAGATTTATTTTGTGAACAGCATAACTATTAATTCCATTTTCCGTATTTACAAGTACAACTTTTAAATTGAGAGATTGAGCTTTTGCAGTTTTAATCCCAGAAGTTAAGTTTTCTATTTCTTCTTTTGCAATGGTAATTTTGTCTGAATTAGCTCCGGAAGTTTTCATGTGAGCAGCATTACTTTGATTTGTGAAAAATTCATTAATTTTATTATAGTCAGTTAAGTTTAAATCATTTGCTAAAATAAAGTATTTAGAAGCTTTTTTCCCTCCGTTCTTAAGAGTAAAATCCAAATCTCCGCCAAAATGGGCTTTCCCTAATTTATCAAATTTAGTGGTCAATTTCGACGCATCAATTGTATAATCAGGTGGATTAGCAGAATTTATAGAAAGTGAAGATATGCTATCTATATAAACTAAATTTTCTGTTTTGATTTCATTCATAATTTCAGTTAATGTGGCAATTTTGATTGTTATAGCAGGTGCAGCAGAAAAATCAATTGGTGTCATAGATATTTTTACATTAATATTATTACTGTTCTCCTTATCAAAAAACTTAATATAGTCTTCAGCAGTTTCTTTTAAAGTATTTGCTTTAGTGTCATTATATTCATAGGTTTGAATATTGTCGCCAGTACCAATTTCTACTTTTGTTAAATTAAGTTTACAATTTTTATCGTCCTTCAAAACTTCGAGATCAGAAAGTTTTTGATCCTTGTGAAGAATCCAATTATCACTCGTTGTTTTATATGAACAATTCTCATATTTGCCATGAAATTTATATTCCAATTCATTTGAAGACACACTTGCACTTGGCGTTAAATTATCAAGTTTTACTTTAAAAAATTCTTTATTATTATCTTTACCACAACCCACAATAATCATTGATAGCATTGAAATTGAAATTAACGTTTTTGAAATATAACTATTTTTCATAAACACCTCCAATGTGTTCTAAAAAGACTTTAAAAGCAAAACTTAAAAGCTTTGCGACTTTTATATAAAATATTTATAATTAAAAATCAATTTTTAAATCGATAATTTGATTTGTTTTATGCACATATTTTCTACTAACATTGTAATAGTACAAAAATTATTTGATTTACATAATTATTTTATATCTTTATTTTAATATTTTTGGTATTATATTTTGTAAATATTTATTAAAAATTTTATATTATATTAATATATTATAGGAAGTTAAAATTTTCATCGCGTAACTTATTTAATTTTTTTATATAACAGCAAAGTAAATTAATTTAATTTGCTGTTACATAGGTTCTTGCAGATTTTCGAGTATTTCTACTGTAACTTTATCTACATCCCGATTTGCCTTTAAAGCGCTAATGGATTCACCAATTGACTTATTTTCTGGCTTATTCAAAACAACATAATTCATCTGAGGATAACTTTTTGAAATTACAAAATTTGAGTCTGAAAAAGTTTTTCCTTCTTTCATTTGCACTATAATTTTACCACTGAAAGCAGCAAACTTCTTTGAACGTGTATTGTAAATAACCGCTGGCTTTTTCTGCAAAGAAGTCTTACTTTCCGGTGATTGAACCTGAGAATTTGCTTCATAAATTTTAAAACTTTGAGTCGCTAATACCTTTTTTATTTCTTGATCCTCTTGACTCTCTTTTTTATTGAATGAAATCTTTAAATTTGGGTAATAAGAATATTTTATTCCATCTTGTGTAAAGGTTTCAGCTGCCCCATAATTTTTTAACACATTTTCTTGTTCTGCTAGACTTTTTTTATATTCCGCATCATTCTTTATCTGCTCATTGTTATCAGCGATTTGAATATTTTTATTGATGGCAAATCCTCCGCCTGCATATAGTAGTGATGCACTGAGTAGACCAACCATTGGAAAAATCTTTTTTATTTTCATAAAATCCATACTCCTAGAAAAATTAAAGTTCTAAAAAATCACTGAGACTTATTTATGCCCAGTGACCATAATTTTCCAGCCTTTAAATGTCGTATTAGAATTGAAGAAACCAGCATTGATCACTTTAAGTTTCCAGCTTCCAGTGCTCTTTTCTCCATAGAAAGCATTGCTTTGTAAGGTGATCTTATCCAATTTTTTGGTGTAGACAAAACCATTTCCGACATTCCAAAGAATGCTCTTAGTTCCACTTGGAGAAGTCAGTTCAAAACCAATATCTCCTAAATTTGTACTTTCTGCAGACACTTGAACTTGCACTGATTCTATATTTAAGCCATCCCGAGCAGGAATATTTATACTTGTAACATAACCATTTGGATCTGCTTTAGGGACTAGTTTTGCATGATCAAAGAATTTTGAGCTCATTTCCTGATATTGGCCTAAATTGACTTTATAATTTTTTGCCAATTTAACTGCATCTGCAACATTGACTCGGCCAAAACCATACCAATTTGAAAAGCTAAATCCAGCCGCATTTGTGACCCAACCTTGCTCAGCTTGGTAAAGTGAATTGCTATCTCCCTTAACCAATTCAACTTGAGAACCTGGATTGTCTTGATCAACTTTTGTCGATGTTTTTGCTAAAATGTATTTTACGTCTCGCCAAGTTAAATTAGGATTCGCTTCTAAAACAAGGGCCAAGCTTCCGGAAGTCACAGGCGCTGCTGATGATGTGCCATTCATTGTATTCGTATAATCGCCATCTAAATTCTCATCGTAATCGAGAGCATTAAATTGATTGCGTATGTTTAATACGGAATCAAGATCATTTAAATTCGCCGATTTACTCATGCCATAGCGAGTTCCACTATAGTCAGTCGTAATTATAGCAGGCTCACCAATCGTAGCTCTATATTTGCTCCAATCGATTTTTTTATCATAATTGCTGTATCTCTCTTCAACAAATTCTTTGTTGACTCCATATTCTCCCCCTGGGGCACTGACCCAAAGTGAAGATCCAGCAGTTGAATAACTCGATTTTTTTCCTTTTGCATTTAATGCACCAACAACAATAGTTTCAGGTATCGCATTTAATAAATTCATATTTGAATTTTGGCAGGAAACATTTATTTCATTTGCTTTAGAGCATTTAAAATAAAATATACCTGAAGATATATACCCATTGCCGGCAGATTTGACATAAAGTGCGCCTTTTCCATCACGCAACTGGCGTGCTCCATAACGCATTGCCAAAGCGCCCGAACTGATTAATGGGTGACTGTCTGGAATCTGTTCGAGATTCGAAAAACCGAAGCTCATATTAAATATGTCATTTCCTTGAGAGGCATCCGAACCACCAAGTGCATCAATAAAATTTTGAAAGTTTTGTGACCCAGTCGATATAACATTATATCCAGATAACTTAGCACGTGGTGCAACCCCAGAACCTCCAAACCCAAGATTACTGCGCATAGCAATTATACCTGCAACCATCGTTCCATGATCGACTACATCATCTTCTAAATCACCATCGCTGTCTTCTGCGGGCGAAGGCGAAGGATCATTTGGAGCTAAGCGATTATTTTTAAAGTTAATCGACCAAGACTTACTAACATATTCTTCGTTATCAATATTCGGATTTAATGATTTATGAGCAATATCTAGACCCGAGTCAACAAGTCCAACACGAATTCCATATCCACTTAAGCATTGTTTCTTTAATACATCGTCGACATTTATATCTTCACCTGCAATTCCACTTTCAGAAGCAAATGCATCTTGGCCTGTATTCTTTAAATGCCATTGATATTTTCCTAGAGGATTTAACTTTTCGTTAGCTAAATCAGTACAAAATTTATTTCGTTTATTGGTTGAGTTATTTGCATCTAAAGAACTTTGAGCAATATTGACTGATTTAGCCGATAAATCTCCATTTTCTCTATTTTTATTGCCACAGGAAGATAAAAACGAGATGGCAATAACAGGTACTGAAAGAATAAGAATATTCTTTTTATTTATGATCATGGCTTCACTCCGTATTAAAAGTCAAAAAATGAGTCGAGCAATCGGCTCATTTTAAAAATCAAATCGAAAGACAACAAAATCAAAGGGGCTTTTTAGTAAAGTTCTCTATAACTTCAACCTTAATACTTTCGATAGAAGAATTATTTTCTTCCCTAATTTCTTTAACTACATCTGATATTTTTGCATTTTCTGGGATATCAACTATATAATAACCTATTTGTGGATAATCTTTATGTTTAAGTTTACTGCTTAATTTTAAATTATTGTTTGCTTTTACAATAATTTTCTCGCTTAATACACCAACTTTTTTAGTTTTATTATTTATGACAACTCGATACCCATTTTTCTTAACTCGATTTTCTCCTAAAGTACTCTTTGAAGGTTTACGAAGTGAATTTTGTGCCAAAGCATTTGCATTATCATTATATATTTTCAGACCTTCTTTTTCTAAAATAACTTCTTTTTCTGAGTTATTTCGTGCTATCTCAAAAGCATTATTTTCAGTAATTTTTTTATTATGTTCATTTAAATTATCTAATCCTTTTTCATTTTCTTTTGATAAACTCGCGCGTACTCCTTCTACAACAATTAAATCCTGAGAATCATCTGAATATTGATCTTCAGCTTGATAATTAGCTAATTTTTGAGTTTCTTCCAGATCATTTGCATAACTTTGTGCAGAAAACAAAGCAGTTAATAAACACAGTCCTAACTTTAAATTCGATTTTTTCATAAGTTAAAATTCCTCAATTAAAATATTTAAGTAAACAAATAAATATATCACTTGCAAAACTCATTATGCTTTTGTTTTTTGTCCTGCAAATTGAATACCTAAACCTTTGAGTTTCACGTTAGCACTGTGTAAGCCAGAATTTATTATCTTAACTTTCCAGACGCCTTTACTATTTTCTCCATAAAACGCATTGCTTTGGATTGGCATATTTTTTAAATTGCCTTTATTAGAAAACGCATTTCCGATATTCCAAATAATACTCTTAGTCCCACTTGGTGAAGTTAATTCAATTCCAACATCACCAATATATGAGCTATCAATTGAAACAAAAAGACGGACAGATTCTAACGTTAAATTTTGTGAACTTTTTACAGCTGGTAAAGAAACCGTATAAGAATTTTGCACGCCTTGTTTTATTTCTGTGTTAAAACCAATCGTTTTTAAGGCAGATTCACGTGGTATCTCAACATATTGTCCGAGACTACCAAGCTTATATTTCTTTGCTAACTTAACAGCATCAGCAACATTTACGCGGCCAAATCCGTAGTAATTTGAAAAATGAAAACCAGCTGCATTATTCACCCAGCCTTGCTCTGCTTGGTACTCACCATCAGCCAGTTTAACTTTAACTCCTTCAAAATATGGGTCGACTTTTGTTGCTGTTTTAGCAAGAATGTATTTGACATCTCTCCATGTTAATTTTGGATTAGCTTCTAAAATAAGCGCAATACTTCCAGAAGTAACAGGTGTCGCAGATGATGTTCCGTTCATCGTATTTGTGTAATCGTAGCTTTCGTTTCCTTCAACTAATCCTGCATTAAAAGTATTTCGTATATCAAAGATTTCTTCTGCAGTGTTAAAATTAATTCTTTTACTCATTCCGCTCGCAGAACCGGACATATCTGTAGTTACGATTGCCGGATCTCCAGCGGTTGCTCTTTTATTTGCCCAGTCAAAAGCCGTACCTAATCTGGTGAATTGCTCACTGATCCACTCTTTATCAAAACCAAATTCCCCGCCTGGAGCGCTTATCCATAAAGATGATCCTGTTGTGGAATAACTCGTTTTTATTCCTTTGGCATTTAATGCCCCAACTGTTATAACTTCTGGCAATGAATTATCTGTATTCATATTTGAATTTTGACATGAAACATTCAGTTCCAACGCTGTTTTACAAGCAGAGATATAAGGTTCTTCATTTCCTAATTTATAAAAACCATTACCTGCAGCTTTTACATACAGAGCACCTTTGCCATCTCTTAAATTTTTCACACCATAGCGATAAGCAGTAAGTGAGCCGTTTGTTACGAAATCATCTGCACTGATTTGGGAGATATTATTATCTCCATAACTCATACTGAAAATATGGTTTTTATTTGACTCGTCAGATCCTCCCAAAGAGTCGACAAAATTTTGGAAGGTCTGTACATTATCTTCAGCCTGAATAATGTTATATCCAGTTAAAAATGCGCGTGGCGCAACGCCTGATCCGCCATAACCTAAATTACTCCGCATACCAATAATCCCCGCAACCATGGTTCCATGATCGTCTTTATCTTGGGCTATAGGTGAGGGATCGTTCTTTTGTAGTCTGTTTTCTCTGAAATTTAATGAAGTAGGTAACTCTTGATTGACTCTATCATTTCTTTCCACATTGTCTTTTAATGAACGATGCTTTATTTCAAGACCTGTATCAACAACAGCAACATTAACTCCATAGCCACTGAGGCAATCTTCTTTCAAAACACTTGCGACATTTATATCTTCGCCAGAGACTCCGGGATTAGAGGCAAATGCTTTTTGGCCAGTATTCTTTAAATGCCATTGGTATTTAGCTAGGGGATTTAATTTTTCATTGTCCAAATCTGTACAAAATTTTGAAGCCTTTAATTCTGAGATATTATTCTCAACATCAAGTGCTTCAGATTTATTTGCAAATTGCAGTTCTGATTGATTGGAACCCTTTCCACATGATGATAGGAAAGAAATAGATACGACTGATACCGAAAGCAATGCTGTGCAGTTCTTGTATAAACCCATAAAAACACTCCGTTTTCTGAGAAATATTCATATTATCTAATGTATTGACTGGATAGCCAAAATATAAAAGTTCATACGGTTTGTCAAATTTTTATGGTTGCTTTTTAAAATAAATATTTTGAGAGAAATTTGGTGACCTCAATTATTATAATAGTACAATAAATATTGTTAAAAACATAAATGACTCTATTCTTTATATTCTTAATTTAAAAATAATTAATTTTAATGTATGGGATTTGAGAAATAAAAATGTATAAATAAACATTGAAACAAAAATATTTTGTAAAAATTAGTAAATAATATAAAATTATTGTATTTATTTTTTACTATAAATTCACCAAATCACGAGATCGACTTTCTCATCCCATTGATCAATGGGTAAGCTATCAAAAATGAATTTATCTGAGGGCAAACAAAATACCGTTGTTACATTATTTTTAAATTTATTGAGAAATCTATCATAATAGCCACCACCGTAGCCTAGTCTATAACCATCTTGAGAAGCGGCTAAACCTGGTACAAATAACAAAAGGGGCGGCATATTTTCTGAATAAAAAAAGCAATGATCTTGACCTTTTTCTTTTATTCCATATTTATTTTCAATATATTCGGATTTTCCATCTCCATATTCAAACCACATCAGTTGATTATCCGCTGTTAATGCAGGAAATATCCAGGTTTCTGAAGCAAAACATGCTATATCAAGCTCATTTCGAATTGGAAAATAACAAGCCACCTTTATTTCATTTTCTTGAACTTTCCTTGTCAAATCTTGCACTGTTAATTTTAACAAATCTAATGCCCTAAAAAATTGCCGCGCTCCCCAATCTTGTGGTTTAGAGTTTTCTGCAAGAACTTTTCTTTCTTCGATAAGTATTTTTCTCAATTCTGTCTTTTTCTTTGAAACTTCTAAGCTATTTTGATTTGCGGAAAGGATTTGGCTTAAATTTCTCATTTCTGTCTTGTCGCCTCCGTGTAATTAGAATAACCTAAGTATCGTTTGTTAACCTCTTTCAAGGAGAAATGCCATGGCATTGTCGGATACACTTGTAAAAATGTCACCTGTAAAAGGTGAGTACTATTTAGTTGAACGTGAGAAGATAGATGATCTTTATCGCAATGCAGGACATGGGGACGAAGACGAAGTACCTAATTTTATTACTATCGATGGTAAAGAGTGCCTCTTTACCGAAAATTTTATAGAAAAAGATGGTAAAGAATACGAAATCGTCATGGTCGCAAATGGATTTTCTTGGGAAGATATTATTATCTATGATGAAGATGAAGATGAATAATTAATAACATGGTAGCTACTCTTTCTTTTTTAGGCAAAGAACTGGCAGCAAACCTTGCTTTTGAAAAACCCCTACATGATTATCATGAATTGGGGTCTTCTATTCTTTTATCTCAAAATATTATTTTAAATAATAATATTCTCATCCGTAGCGAAAATCTCGATACTCTGAAATTTCTATATTCAACACATACCAAGTTTAATATTATTTATATAGATCCTCCATACAATACAGGATTAAAATTAACCTATAAAGATAGTTTTAAAAGTCTTTTAGAAAGTCAAGACGCTTGGCTTTGCATGATTTATCCACGTATTATTTTAGCCCATAAAATTTTACAGGAAAATGGTGTTATATTTGTCTCTATAGATGATCGTGAGAACGCAAATTTAACCATATTAATGCGTGAAGTTTTTGGTATCAATAATCATATTGGGACTATTAAATGGCGCAAAAAAAATAAGCCTTCATTTTTAGATAAACATCTAGGAAATGTTATCGAATATATCCTTGTTTTTGCCAAAAATAAAAATAAATTATTGAAATTAGTCGGTGAAAAAAGCACTGAAATAAGTCGCCCTGTTCTCAATTTTACCAACCCAATTTCGAACCGCATCTTGCTTGCTGGAACAAAAGCAAAATGCAAAGATGGGGTTTATCCAAAAGGTATGTATACAAATCGCACTCTAAGTTTAGAATTAAAACAGGATGCCGTGATTAAGAATGGGCTTCTTTTACATAATACCGAAGTAAGCGGTAAATTCAGAGTTTCCCAAGAAATTCTAGACAAAAGCGTTTTTATCACAAAAACATTCGGCTTAAGACGAAGTATTCTTGAAAGTGAACAGGTACAAAGACACGCCACAGATGATGCCACTCACAATTTTGAAAGCAATGAAGATGCAGAAACACAACTAAAATCTTTATTCAATGGTGAAAAGGTCTTTGACTTTCCAAAACCTGTAGGACTTTTAAAACACCTTATATCTATGTACCAAACAGAAAATAAAAGTGAAAAAATTCACTGTCTTGATTTCTTTGCTGGCAGTGCAACTCTTGCCCAAGCTGTCTATGATTTAAATTTTGAAAAACAAAATAAATATTTATTTTGTTGTGTTCAAAGTGAGGAAAAAATTAATAAATCTGTAAATTATAATGGTTTATATACAGTCGCTGATATTGCACAACATCGTATAAGAGCTATTGAAGAGAAGTACAAAATTTTTCCTAGATGCAAAATTTTCACAACAAAAAGTCAAAAAAATTAATACTTATCATTGATATTAAAGAATTATTAATTCAAAATATATCTCAGCGATTGAATTTACATATTTGAGGGATAAAATGTTTTATTCAAAGCTTTTCAATATAAATTACCTTATATATTTTTTATCTTTTATAAGTTTATTTTGTGTATGGAAGAGCTTTTCTCAACCTTTAGATGATCAAAGAAAATCAATAAAAATTGAAGGAGAACCAGAGGGGGCTGATGTTTCTGATATCCCTCTTTCCCCATTTGAATATGATTTTGATTCTTTTAATACAGGCTTTAAACCAGAAAAAGAATTGATTGATTTATTAGACAGACCAGAAGAGTTAACAGGAATGACTCAAAAAGAATTAACACTAGAATTTGATATGAAAAAATAAGGGGTTTTTATGTTAAATGATATATTCATGATGTATCGAAATGGTGAAATCATCCCTTATGTCCTACTCGCAATAGTTGCCGTCGGATATATAATCATCTTCGAAAAATTTATTGTTCTTCAATTTGTTTACCGTATTAATTTTGAAAAATACAATACACAAATGAAAAAAATGCTCACTGCAAATGATATGGAAAGAGCTAGAAATTTTAGTCGTGCGACTTCGAGAACGACCGTCCCTATGCTCGCAATCAAGGCTATTGATGCATATGAAACCGACCCCATGCGCGTGCGTTCTGCTGTCTCTGAAGAGAGCTTAAGATTTTTCCCACGCATACGCAGACGTATCAACCAACTTCCAAACTTAGCAGCCACTTGTGTCCTTTTGGGAGCCATTGCCGCTGTGCAAGGAATATGGGGTTCATTTCATATGGTTGAAGGTCTTGAGCTTGGTATAAAAAGCTTTGCCTTTTCTTCTGGTCTTTCCCATGCATTGTTACCTTTAACAATTTCCCTCGTATCAGCTGTTGTCCTTATGCTACCTTTTGGAATTTTGGACGCAATTGCTTGGAGATTAGAAGCAGAGATGGAACATAGTTTATGCGTAATTCTTAATATTTTATCACCAGAAATGCAACCGATGTTTGCTGGTGGTGGTGGCTCATCAAACAATAATAACTCAAATGATGATTCACAAGGCGGAGGATATTCACCATCTTCTGGTGGCATGGATGCGGATGACGACATGGATGACAAACCAAGGAGAGCAGGAAATGAAGGCGGGGCAAGTAGTCTACAAGAAGTTCCTGACGAAGAAGAAATTATCTAGCTTTGGCTGGACACATTGGGGATTTGCACTCATTGTGACAATTGGTCTTGGAATTTTATTTACATTTATAGAACTGGTAAAAATGCATGATAGAAGAGTCGTTTTTTTTAATATCAGAACTGTAAATACAGAATACTCAAAAACTGAGCCCATTAAAAATGAAGCTGTTCTCACAAATAATTCACCTGTTTTTGTATTTTTAAAAGACAATGTCTTATTTGGTTCATTAAAAAGTATTATAGCACCTCAACCTAATAATGATGTCCTTATTTTAGGAGAAAATTGGAAAGAAGATTTTCTTGAAAAGATAAGTTTTTATAAAAATAAAAGGTTAATATTTCCCACAAAAGTATTTGGTATAGTTTTCGAAAGAAGTCTTACATATGAAAAACATGCGGAAATATTGCAACAAGCTTTCGAAGTTATAACTCTCGAAAATCAAATTTTAGGGAAAACACCTTTAAAAAAATCTTATCCTGCAATTGTTTTTTTAGACGCAATTAAATTTCCATGAGGAAATAAATGTTTACGAGAGCAACCAAAAAATTTGGAGTTTGGAAAGAAGAAAGAGAGAGCTCTAAAATTTTTTATTTGGTAACATCTCGGCATTTTTTCTTTTCACTTGCTATTGCTGCATTCGTAAGCTGGATTATATTTCTTATTACTATTAAAGTTCGTCAAGAATTTTATGTCATGGAATCTACAACAAAATCATTTACAAAATTCAAAAATCTTAAAAAAATAAATCCTGGCTTTTATTTTACAGAAAGAAGATCAGCTCTTTCTATTCTATTACTACTTGATAAAGAATCAGGGTTTAAAATTTTTTTTGATACTGGCAAATCTTTTTACTTGCCAAAGCAAGCAAATGAGTTTTTAAAATACCTTGAAGAGCGTCGACAAAATATAATGTTAACGTCAATGCTCATGCGTATAGAAGATCGATCCATTTCACGAGTTAAAATATGGTCTGATAACAATGTTTCATTTAAAGATATTCGTTATATTATGAAATTATTTTCACAATATGGGTATGATGATTTTGATTTCGTGGTCGAGAGGTAAACTCTATGGCAGGAAATTATTTTAAAGGAATGAAAAGAAAAAAAATTTTATCCGATAATGCATATCTTCATTTAGTCGTTTTTCAAACAGGCTCAATTCAAGTTGAAAAAAAATTAAAAATCTCTTCACTATTTACAAAAAAAGTGAATATTGGTTCTAAACCCACCTGTGATCTTTTTATTCCATATGCCCGTACTCTACTTGAAATGTGTATTTTTAGAATTGGCAGAAGTTATGTTGATATTATTTTAGATCCTCGATTCGATGGATTTTTAAATTCAGGCAATAAATATGGTGAATTAAAAGAATTTACATCTCCGCGTGGATCCTTAGCAAAATTAACATCGATAGAAGATCCTCTCATAGTTCCACTCGAGTATGGCTCAAGAGGTACAATCCGTTACAGCGGCTTTGATATTGCATTTAAAATAGAAAAAGAACAAATACCAAAGAAGTATCCTAATTTAAAAGGCGCAGAGAACAGTCCATTTGCCTTGCCTCCGTATGATGTCTCCATTGAGCGCAATGTGATTCCAATCAGTTTAATAGCTACGGGACTTGCATTCATACCTGTACTTTTTTGGTTATTAAATGCACCTATGAAATCCGAAACGGGTCTTATAAATTTACCCACAGAAGTGTCTCTCGGTTTTATTGCTCCAGACAATTTAAGACTACTTCCTTTTGTGTTTAAAACTCAATACTCTGAAGAGAATGCTACAAAACTTGCTGTATTTTGGGTAAGAGAATTGCAAAAAAGGTGGGAATATGCAGAAGAAGGAAAAGAATATCAATCCATAATTCCATTTTTAAGAAATGCACATAAATATATTGACTTTGAAACTCCATACGAAAATTGGGAAAAAAAGATATTTGATAACTACAAGAATATTGATCAATCTATTCCTTTTTTTACACTAGAAAGATATTATAAATATTTAAAACCCTATCCAGCATTTTTTACGACAATTTCTGGCAATGATGGAGAGTCTCAATTTGTTACTTTAATAAAGAGAATAAGTCAACTCAAAAAAGCAGATGCAGCTATAGTTGAATATTTAACCAGTGAACATGAAATATTAAAAGATTATTATAAAAAAGAATTTAATGCTAAAAAAATTGGAATTGTAGAACCACCATCGACAGGTCAAGTGCTTGGTCGCCAACCTGCTAAATCATTTTATACAGAATTTCAACAATATAAAGATGCAGAGAGAAATGCAAGCATCGCTGAATCATCTGATTTTAGAAGGTCTTTTTATCAAGATATCGAGAAAAACAAAGAAATACTAGAAAGACAATCCTCATTACTTTCAACTCCAGTTATTTGGATAACAAACTCAAACTTAATTATTCCAGCGAATATTAAAAGAATTTATGATAATGAAAATAAAGAAACAGAATTTGCAAATATGTGGCACAATGCCTTGTATTCTACGGGTGTTTATAAGATACCAGATCTTCCACCCCCCAAAGCATACATTGATATAAAAATGGTTGAGTTTGCAATTTTTAATAAAAAAGAAGAATTAAGATCATGTTATAATACTGTGTTACGCAAAAACCCTGTGTTACAAGGAAACTTAATATTAAGATGGCGTATATTAGAAAGTGGTAAGGCAGCAAATATTGTGGTTTTGAAATCAAGCATTCAGGATCAGAATCTGCTAACTTGCATCGAGTCTAGAATATCGGTTTGGAATTTTCCAAAACCAAAGAACGGTTCAGTTATTGTCACTTACCCATTTCAATTTATTGTGACGCAGAAAAAGTGATTGGAATTTAAATGGACGATTTTTCTTTAAAAATCATTCCACTCGGCGGATGTGGCGAGATTGGAATGAACATGACACTTTTATGTGTCATGGATAAATATTTTTTTGTCGATGGTGGAGCTTTATTTCCGGATGCTTCTCTCTTAGGTGTAGATCTCATATTGCCTGACACAAAATTTATTGATGAAAACCAAATTTGGCCTGAAGCTTGGCTTATTACACATGGACACGAAGATCATATTGGTGCCCTTCCACATCTCTATAAAAAATACCCAGCACCAATTTATGGAACTGAATTTACAATTGAACTCATAAAAGCAAAATTTGATGATGCAAATATTAATGATGCTATATTAAATAAATGGGGCTTTTTTCAAACTGTTTTTTTTAGAAATTTAAAAGTTACACCTTTTCCGGTCAATCACAGCATTGCAGATGCTTCTGGTCTTTTTTTTGAAACTCAGCTGGGAAATATCCTGCATATGGGAGATTTTCGCATAGATTATTATCCCCCTGAAAAAAGTATGACCCATGAAAATATCAAAAAAGTTATAAACGGTAAAAAAGTTCACCTTATGATGAGTGACAGTACAAATTCGTTTCAAACTGGCACAGATTTCAGCGAAACAGAAGTTTTACCAAGCATAGTTGATTATTTAGACAAAGCTGAAGGTATTGTCGTTATTGCAACATTTGCAAGTAATATCTGGAGACTTCAAAGTATTTTTGAATCAGCTAAATTAACAGGACGTAAAATAGCTTTATTTGGCCGATCTCTTTTTCGCAATACAGAAATTGCAAATAGACTCGGTCTACTCAATTTTGCTGAAACAACTCTTATTGAAATTCAAGATGTGTCTCGCTATCCCAGAAATGAAGTCTGTATTATTTGTACAGGAAGCCAAGGGGAATCTTTTTCTGGATTGCATCGAATTGCTTGGGATAATGTTGCAGATTTTAAAATTGAAGCTCAAGATACAATAATATTTTCCTCACGAATTATTCCTGGAAATGAACGCCCTATTGAAAGCATTGTGACTCAGTTGACTCGAATTGGTTGTCAAGTCGTAACCGCAAAAGATGATAAAAATATTCATGTCAGCGGTCATGGTTATCAAGAAGATCTTATCAAATGTATCAAAACAGCAAAACCAATTGCATTTATGCCTGTTCACGGCACATTTAGGCATTTAAAACGGCATAGAGAGCTTGCAGTGGAATGCGGTCTTCAAGAAGAAAATTGCTTACTCGTTGAAAATGGCGATGTCGTTGTCGCAGGCCCAGAGCTCTTAGGAGTGGTTGAAACTGTTCATTCTGGTAGAGATTATGTTTGTCCCGGGGGGATTTTTTCTCAATCAAGTCCTATTTATAAAGATCGTGTTGCCCTTATTTATGGAGGTGTTGTTGCTGTCAGTTTTGTTTTGCCAGAAGTTGGTTATGATTTAATTGGCACTCCAGCTGTTACATTGAAAGGAGTCCCTCTAAATGCTCAAGAGCTATCGAAAAAAATGTCGATGATTTTTAATTACACAATTGATCTTTGCCTTAAAAAACGAAATTTTAATGATGATACACTCCAAGAAGATTTAAGAATTGCAGTCAGAAGATATATTGAAAAAAAACTTAATTTTAAAGCCAATATATTAATTTTATTCCAAAGAATTTAAGTAATTATTTAAATATAAAATTTGAACTTTAAAGTTTCAAAAGTGCTTGTCGATAAGCATAAGACATTATAGATACTTATTTAAAATGAATGGATTTTATCTATGAGAATATTCACCTTAATAATTATTCTTTTATTAATAAATAATTCTTACGGTAAAAACTTAACTATAAAATTAAGCACAATGGACTGGTATCCATATGTTGGCCAGAGCACTCGAAAAAATGGAATTGTTCAAAATATCATTGAATCCGCTTTTGATGTGATTAATTATGATATGGAAACAAATTTTATGCCTTGGGATAACGCTTTGAATGAAACAATGATAGGAAATTATGATGCTGTTTTTCCCGTTTCTTTAACTGAAGAAAGAGAAAAATATTTTTACTATTCTGAACCAGTTTATTATAATCAATTAGTATTTATGGCATCAATTCATTCGAAAATCACCTATAATAAATATGATAATTTAAACAAAACTTATGACGAACTTAAGAAATACCGCTTTGGAGTTGTCCGTGGTTATGCTAATGAGAAGAATTTTGATCAAAGAACAGATCTGACAAAAATTATAAGTAACAATGACACTTCTAATTTATTAAAATTAAAAAACAAAACAGTTGATATTATTTATATTGACAAATTCGTAGCAAGTTTTCTTATCTTTAAAATGAATGATCAGTTTAAAGATCAATTTAAATTCCTTGAACCAGATCTTGCTAAGGAAGCTCTCTATATAGCATTTTCAAAGAAAGCTAAAGATGCATTGATAAAGAGAGATAGTTTTAATGCAGGCTTAAAGAAAATAAAGGAAAGTGGACTCTATAAAGAAATTCTTCGTAATTTTCAAAATAATTTCACTCAAACTAAATAAAAAAATATAATTTTTAAGTCAATTTTCTAACTTTTGAATTCACCTATTATTCTGGAAAAATTTGCCGAATAGAAAAAAGAACTTTTTATTAATTGGAAAAAAAATGTTTGAATTTTATAAAATATTTAAAAATTATTCAGTTATATTTTGCAGAATAAAATATATTTCTTTGTTAATTTTTTTTTATTTTAGCCCCATCTATGCTGCAAATAACGAGTCCTCTGCAGGAATTATTTTGACATTATTTCAGCCTGATTATGGTAAATTTTCAAATATTGCAACAACTCAAGGACAACCCAAATTTCAAGCAGATATTTTACTTGTTGGAGGTGATGTCACCTTCATGCGAAAAGGCTTTTTTACCGGTGGCCGTATCTTATTTGGTAATACATCAACAACTTCAGTGAGCACATCGGCAAGCACTTATGAGGTAGCAAATATTGGCTTAAAAGCTGGATATGGATTAGATTTAAGTATAATAGATTTAAAATTAGGCTCATTTTTTGGTATAGGAAGTTTAAATTTTGCCTCAGTTAGCACTTCATTAAATGGAACTATTTTATTGGATTATTTGTTTTTAGAACCTTTTGTTATGGTGGGTGTTGCTGGCGGAAAATACTTTTCTGCAAGTATTGGTGCAGGATATCACTATGCTTTTCCATACAAGGTCACAACATACGGTTCTACTTTACTGAGCGATCCGACACAAGCCAGCATTGGCGGAATAAATATTATGTTTGAATTGAGTTTTGGAGATTTTTCTCGTTAAAGTCGAATTAAACTTCCACCCCAAGTGAAACCAGCTCCAAAAGCCACTGTCAAAATAAGATCACCTTTTTTCAATCGCCCTTGTTCTATTGCTTCGTTGATACAAATTGGAATTGTTGCAGAAGTTGTATTTCCATAGCAATGAATATTGTTAAATACTTTTTCTTTTGGCAATTCCATCTTTTCTCTAACCATCTCACTGATTCTTAAATTTGCTTGATGTGGTACGAGACATGCAAGATCATTTGCTGTAATATTATGCCGCTTCATAAGAGTCTCTGCGACTTCACACATACGTGTCACAGCATGTTTAAAGACAGAACGACCTTCCATAGTAGGATGCCAATCGCCATTTTCCATCGCTTCGGAATTCATAAAACCTTTTGTTGCCGTCCCTGGTGAACGTGTCAATAAAAGTTCTGCTCCAATTCCATCGCTGCCTAGAATAGTATCTATGACACCAGAAACATTATTTTGCACTGTAGGCATTTCTTTTTCAGAACACTCAATAGCTTCACAAACGACTGCTGCAGCACCATCGCCAAATAAAACGGCAACATTGCGTCCCTTAGTGGTTAGATCTAACATTTTGCTTTGTACGTCGGAAAAGACTAGCAATATTCTTTTGTATTGACCACTTTTAATCATAGCTTCAGCCATTTGAGTTGAATAGACAAAAGCACTGCATTGAACTCGAATGTCGATAGCAGGAATCGTTGGAAAACCCAGCTTATGTTGAATAATGGGAGCAATGCCTGGAAAATAATAGTCAGGTGACAAAGTCGATGCAATAATATAATCAAAATCAGATGGTTTTAAGTTAGACGCTGCAAGCACGTTTTTGACAGCTTCTATACCAAGATCTGAAGTCGTCACGGATTCTTCAACAAAACGCCTTTCACGAATACCCGATCTTTCGGTTATCCAAGCATCGTTGGTATCCATAAGTTTACTCAGATCATCATTGGTGACCTTACCTGGAGGTAAATACTTAGAAAAATGAGTCATAACCATTTTATATTGCTTTGCCATGTAAAGGCTCCTCTATTAAACATGACGATCCCTGAAAATCGAACACAATTTCTTACAAACTTGCATATAATTGCAAATTTTCATGAATGCGCAAGCTCAAAACACATCCCATGAAAAAGATCAAATTGACAGAAATGTGCTTATCCTTTCAAAGCAAAAAAAAGAAACACTTTTTGAAGGAAATAAGATGTTAAAACGACTTATCATACAAAATCTGGCTATTGCAGAAAATATTTCTGTCAACTTTCATGAAGGGCTCAATGTAATAACTGGCGAAACAGGGGCTGGAAAATCTCTTTTGGTAGATGCTCTTTGTCTTTTAAGAGGACAACGTGCAGATACAGCCTTAATTCGCACAGGTCACGAAAGTGCTCAAGTGACTGGAATTTTTATCCCAAGTAAAAAAAATAAAGAAATCTTTTCCTTACTGGAAGATCTCGGCATTCCATTATTCGACGATGCTCCCGAAGAAATTGTGATAAAAAGATTTATCCAACGCAGCGGTAGACATAGAGCCACTGTAAATGAAAATTTAGTCAGTACAAAAATCCTGCAACTTATTTCTTCTGACTTAATAGATATCAGTAGTCAGTTTGAAAATCAAAGATTGCTCGATAGTGATTCACACACTCTTTTTTTAGATGAGTTTTGCAATACCATTGCATTACATAAAAAATATCTCGATAAATTTAACCAATCAGTTGATTATTTAAAACAAATAAAAAATACAATTCTAGAGATTAATTTACTAAAACGTGAAAAAAATTTATATGAATTTGAGCTTTCTCAAATTCGTGAAGCGAATATCTCAGCAGCTGAATTTCAAAAAATAGAGGAAATCATATCTATTGGTAATAAAGCTAATTATGCTAAAAATATTTGCCGCGAAATAGACGAAATTTTGCAAAGTGGAGAAACAAATTGTTTATCCCAATTAAAATATTGCAAAAGAAACCTTGAAAAACTTCTAAAAACCACTTCACAATCACAAATCAAAATCAATACCGATCAGATCGATGGAATTATTGCTCTCATTGAAGATTTTATCCATAAAAATGAAATAACTTCTTCCCATTTTGACGTAGATGAATCTGTTTTAAATCAAGCTGAAAATAGAATTGAAGTGTATAATAAAATGTTACAAAAATTCGGTCCAAACATTGAGGATATAGAAAAATATGCCTTAAAATGCGAAGAATATTTAGATAAAACTAATATATTAGAAGATAATTTTAAATTGCTAGTTAATTACTGTGAAAACTCGATAAGAGAAACGGTAAATCTTGCTCAAAAACTCAGTTGTGAGCGGCAAAGTAAACTGAATTTTATTTCCTCGTCGGTTGAGCAGGAACTCGCAGAACTTGGAATTCCAAAAGCTAAATTCATATGTCAGTTAAAAGAGAATGGTTCTGATTTTTCTAAGGTATTTTCTGAACTAAATTTAAATATTAAAATCGATCTTTTAAATGCATTTTCTACATTAGCTAAATCAGGGGCTGAAAAAGCTCAATTTCTTCTCAGCACCAATTTAGGTATTGAAGCTCAGCCTATAGAAAAAGTAGCCAGCGGTGGTGAGTTATCGAGAATAATGCTTGCCATAAAAAATGTTTTATTTGGTGATGAAAGTATGAGCGTTTTTATTTTCGATGAAATAGA
This sequence comes from Fluviispira vulneris, assembly GCF_014281055.1. Taxonomy (NCBI): domain Bacteria; kingdom Pseudomonadati; phylum Bdellovibrionota; class Oligoflexia; order Silvanigrellales; family Silvanigrellaceae; genus Fluviispira; species Fluviispira vulneris. The sequence continues at coordinate 69,306 of NZ_JACRSE010000003.1, forward strand.
CACAGGAATTAGTGGAAATATAGCTTCTAAAGTTGGAAAAAAACTTGCAGAATTTTGCAAAAATAAAAAAGGTCAGATTTCTCGTCAAGCTCTCTGTATCACACATCTCCCTCAGGTCGCATGTTACTCACAAAATCATTTTATAGTTACAAAAGTCCTGCTAGATAATAAAACTGTAACCAAAATAATTCATGCAAACGAAGAAGAAAAACTAACAGAAATTGCAATATTATTATCGGGAGAAACTCTCAGCCAGGAAAGTCTTGCACAAGCAAAATTCTTAGTGAAACAAGCGCATGCTCTCTAATATCAATTATTTTTGGCAATATTACCTTCAAAGAAATCAAGAGATGTATTGTTTGTTTCCTTTAAGAAATAAAGAGAAATTATCCCAAAAAAGAAAAATACTGCCACAGAAATCATAGAAGCATACCACATATTAGAATAAACATAGGCAAGCCATGGAACAAGAGCATTTATTCCGACCAGTGACGCACGCGAAAGACTTGAGATCATGGATGCAGCAGTTGAACGTTGATTGGTGCCAAAACTTTCCACAGCAAGAACCATAAAAATCCCTGGATATCCACTGGCAAGACCAATTAAACATAAAATAAAATAAAACGAATTTGCATTGAGTGAAGAACCTAATCCAAATAATGAAACTGCACAAACCATGAGGATAAGAGCAGAAAGGACTGCAAGCCTGCGACTAGCAGTTAATTTAGCAATATATGGAAATAAATGTGATCCTAAAAATGAACCTATAAAATAAAATGCTAAAGATATTGATTGATTGACAGTTTCTTTCATCCCAACCTGTTTAGCAATTTCTGGGGCAAAATTAATAAAAAATGCCATAAACCAAAATGGAATATTTGAAAATGTGAGAGCAAGAATTTTAAACACAGAAGTTTTATTCGCTAATAATTGTTTAATATTCCCACGTGCAATATTTTTTTGCTGCTTAATATTTTTAAATAAAATAGAATCAGCAAAAGAAATTCTTGCCAAAAGGATAATTATACCAGCAATACCACCGATTAAAAACATTGTTTGCCAGTGAAAAGCACTGCCAATATAAGCAGCGAGCATACCACCCACAATACCAAATGAATAAACAACTCCAGAAACAAATCCACGTTTTTCTGCTGGTAAAATTTCACTTAATAGCGTGATAGATGCAGCAAACTCTCCTGCTAAACCGAGCGCTGCGACAAAACGCATGGCAGTAAAGATCTGAATATCTGTTGTAAAAGCATTTATAATAATTGCTATTGAGTAAAGTAAGATCCCAAATCTCACAGCTGACAATCGACCGAATTTATCACTCCAAATGCCACTTAAAATTCCTCCAAGGACAAGACCTAACGCTTGGGCATTAAACATATATGCCCCAACACGCATAAAGTCTTCTTCAGGCACCCCTAAAGATCTTAAAACCGGAACTCGCACGACAACAAATAAAGACAAATCATAGAAATCAATCAAATATCCAATTGCTAGGAAGAAGACTATAAACTTATAATTTTTATTTTCCATAACTATTCCTTTAATTGTTTCGGATCCATTTTATGAAGCATAGAATTTAGCAGAGTGCGTTTTAGTTTGCCAAGATCAGTTCGAGGAATTTTATTTATTTTATAAAAACTTCTTATTCTTTCAAATGGAAAAACTTGATTATTGAAATCATTGAGTATGCAATAAATATTTTCATAAACTATATCTTCATTATCTTCAATAACAAGAACAATTGATTTTCCTAGTCTCAAGTCATTTTGCGCAATCAAAGCAATATCATTCTGCAAAGAATATTTCATTTTTAGATCTAAAATAATATTTTCTAAATAACTAAGATTAACATTTTCGCCGCTAATTTTGATCACATCATCACTTCTACCGATGACAGATAAATAATGCCCTTTAACTTCACCAATATCTGAAGTTGTTATATATTTAATTTCTTTGTCATCATTTAATTTACAAATTTTCTTTGGATCATGAAAAACTATATTTTTATCATTTTGCAAAATATATCCTGTAAGCAGAGAATCCCCAGCAATACAAATCCGCCCAACTTCATCACACCATACCTGTAAATGATCCAAAATTTTTAATTGAGAAAAACCTATTTCTTTTTCGCATAGAGGCAGCGCTGTTGCGACTTGAGAACAGCATTCTGTCATTCCATAACTAGGTAGTAAATTCCAACCTAACTCAATCGCTTTTTCATACAAAGTCTGAGCAAGAGCTCCTCCACCAACAACAATAGCTCGTATCGATGGGGGACATTTTAAAGACAATTGGACAATATCAAAAATTTGAGTTGGAACAAGAGAAGAAATCGTTGCTCCACTCTCAATTATTTCTTGAACAAAATGAAATGGTGACCATTTATAATTTTCACAGTATAGATTTATCAGTTTTGCTTGGCTCAAAAAGGCTCTTGAATATAAAGAAAGTCCACCAATATGAAAATAGGGAAGTGTGTTTATCAGAATATCTTTTTGCGTGCAGTCCAAATGCCTATTCACACTTAAAGATGAGTTTAATATTGCTTCTTTTTTTAACGCAACCCATTTTAATTCCGTACTTGAATGCGCAGTCGATCCCGACGTAGCTAGAAAAATATGTGACTCCAAATGAAATTCACTTGCAATTTTAACTATTCTTTCTTTTTCCTGTATGGGAATCCGTGGATTTATAAAAAAATGATAATCATCAGAGTACCAATCAATATTCACAAATATCCCTCCAGCTTTCTTTTTCAAGCAATTCGTCGAATCCAAAACCTGTTCCACTATAGTCTGGTGTTAATCGAGTTTTGTTCAGACTTAATCTCTCTGAGTATGCATTTTCTTCATAAAGAAAGTTTGTCAAAAACCCACAATATTCCTCATACATCGGGTAATCTTGATAAAATAAAGCAGCTTCATAAAGTGCACAGAGTTGCCCAAAAGGATGATCCATATAACTTGTAAAAACCACTTTATCAAGCTTTACTGTGTTAGATTTTAGTATATTTTTATGTAAACTTTGCTGTGCAGGCTTTATTATTAAACGTTGCAAAAAAGCATCTTTAACATCGTTAAGTTCATCTAAATGAAAAACAGATTTATGATCTAAAGCTAGTTTTAAATTTTGCATTTCCTTTATAAGAAGAGTCCAATTTTTATAATTAAATTGACATGGATCCTCAACATAATCAATGACATCAAAAAAACAATTAATACTTTCTAAAAAATGAAGAGCTTCTTTAAAACTTAAAGTAGAATTAAAATCTAAGCGCAATTTAAAATTAAAATCTTTTAACAAACAATAATTTTTCTGAATAAATGAAAAATTATCTTGAAGACTCTTTCCACATTTTATTTTAAGCAAATGAAAATCTTTATCCTTTAAATACGATAAATTTTTTTCTGTTAAATGCTGAGCATCAGTCATTGTCCAGTGGTTTTTAGGCAACAATATATTCTGAAATGCATTTAATTTATTTCTTCGATAATTAGCGTCAAGTCTTGCAAAATATAAGCTCTTTTTAAGAGTCTCTGTTAATTTCTTTGTTTTAAGACACTCTTTCTGTTTTGCTAACGAGAGATCGGAGAGTTCTTCAAAGACAAAACAATCTGAATAACCTATTGCCAAATCTTTAAAATAAACTTTAAGCAAAAATCCTTCTCTATCACGTAAGTCAATAACTTTTGCATTTAAAAAAGACTTCGGTTTTAAACGATAAGGAGAAATCGCTATCGAAGATATATTGCCATATGGGTCTTCAGTATCAAGAAATTTCATATTGAACACGAATTTTTTTTGAGATTTCTATTTCTGTATTTTGTGTATAAGTTTGTTCATATAAAAAAATAGCTGGCTTTTCTTCTACACCAAAAAAAAGAGTAGATCGCGTTCCGTATTTATCACCATCAATAAAAAGTGAGGATAAAAATATCTCCATCTCTTGAGACACTCCAGTGTTTGGTAGTTCAGCCAGTTCATATCTATTTTTATTCATCATTTCTTTTCGAAAATAATGCCAATAATAATCACTTTCTTGGCTTTGCATATTCTCTGAGAAATACTTAAGAAAAATACTTTTTGTAATGCTCACTTTGAGCCAATTTGAATCAAGTGTTCCATTGCTTAAACCAAATATGCATTTCTTATCTTCACCATAAGTAAATATTACTTTTTGTTCTAATGTTTTGCTATTAAAAAAGATGATCTCATGCTCATCGGAAAAGATAAGATTAAAAAAGTTATAATCATTTGCTGTTTTATTCAACTGAGATAAAAAAGATTTTGCTGATATAGAATTGCGCAAAAATTCAGTTATTATTCCTCCACGCGATTTCATATTATCTTTATGTGCTTTTAGATCTCGGATATTGGTTAAAACAGCCCACTTTCCTTTCCATTTGTTTTCGCATGCAAACCAAGTTCCCTTTTGTTCTTCATCTCTTGGGCCAAATATTTGATTACCACGATCTGAATATTGCAAATTCCAACCTTGTATTTCAGTACTCATTCTCCCGCGAAATTCATCTCTATTAGATATAAGAGCAATTGGAATAGATTTTATTTGATTCACAAGCAAAAAAAGTGTGCACAAAATATAGTTACCTTATAAAAAAGCCTATTGACATAAATATACCAAAAAGCATTTGAACAGCAGCAGACATTCCTAGAAATTTATTAAATAATGGAGAAGGTTCGTTTACTATTAGACCTCTTGTAACGTAAATTGCTAATGGCATTGATATTAAAGGGAGTAAAGCAACAAAGATATATCCATTTAAATACCAATATATATTTAATAGATAAGCAAAAGAAAATAGAGATGCGATTTCTAATCTTGCAAATTTTTTACCAAATATAGCAGCAAGTGTCATTTTATGAACTTTTTTATCTTCAATAGAATCACGAAAGTTATTAATAGAGATCAGTACCGTAGCTAAAAATCCAATTTGTAAACTAGCTATAAATGCATGCAAATGAATGGAATTTGTTTGTAAATAATAAACACCCAGAACCGCAACAATACCAAAAAATAAAATAACAAATAACTCCCCAAGCCCTTTATAGGCCAGAGGATATGGGCCACCTGTGTATATATACCCACAAATAATAGAAATCATTCCAACTATTAATATAGGAAAACCGCCAGATACAATTAATGGGATACCAAAAATTGATGCCAGCAGAAAACAACAAAAACCACCAAATAAAACCTGCCTAGCACTGAGCAGACCACTTTGTGTCATTCTTTTTGGGCCTATGCGCTTCTCGTTATCTGCCCCTTTATTAAAATCGATCGCATCGTTGACGAAGTTTGTTCCAATTTGAATAAAAATAGAACTCAATAATGCAAATAAACTTAAACTCCATTGCACCTTTATATCGTTCGTCTTTAGTTCAGAATATGCAACAGCTGTAGCAACAAGTATAGGCACAAATGCTGCAGCCAAAGTTTTTGGTCTAGCTGCTAAAATAAAAGCATTTAATTTGGATTGCTCCTGTGCATGCTCAATGGAGATCATGGAAACCTCCCAAACTTATTAAAATCTGGTTTTCTTTTTTCAACAAAAGCTTCTTTACCTTCTTTTGCTTCTTCACTCAAATAATAGAGAAGTGTCGCGTTGCCTGCTAAATCCAATAATCCCATTTGTCCGTCACAATCCGCATTTAGAGCTGATTTTAAGCAACGCAAGGCGAGGGGAGAGTGTGCCAGCATTTCGCGACACCATTTTAAGGTTTCTTGCTCAAGTTCATCAACTGGCACAATATGATTTACTAAGCCCATATCAAGAGCTTGTTGGGCATTGTACTGTCTACACAAAAACCAAATTTCTCTCGCTTTTTTCTGCCCAACGATACGCGCTAAATAGCTACTGCCAAGCCCGCCATCGAAGGAACCCACTTTAGGACCTGTTTGACCAAATTTTGCATTGTCCCCCGCGATTGTCAGGTCACAAACGATATGCAAAACATGTCCTCCTCCAATGGCATAGCCAGCAACCATTGCCACAACAGGTTTTGGCATGGAACGTATGGATTTTTGCACATCTAAAATATTGAGACGTGGAAGACCATCTTGCCCAACATAACCGCCATGACCACGAACTTTTTGATCTCCTCCAGAACAAAACGCCTCTTTGCCTTCACCCGTTAATATGATGACCCCAACATGTGAGTCTTCACGACAAATTTCGAGCGCAATTAAAAGTTCTTTCACAGTTTCTGGACGAAATGCGTTGCGCACATGTGGTCGATTGATAGTTATTTTTGCAATTCCATCTTCTGTCCGCTCAAGCTTAATATCTTCAAATGATTTTATGCTACTCCAAATATTCATTTTTAACTCCTAATTTCGATAAAAACGCAAGGTGTAAAACACTGCCCCGTTTTTATATCATTATAAAACATAAGGACAATATCAAATGAAAAAAAATAAACATTTTTAATAACTAAGATTTTTATCATTCAACAAAGTAGGCATCATGGACCAGATTTTTTGAAAGTTTTATTTTCCATTTCTTTAACTGGAATTTACTGAAAATAATACTACCTTTTTCTAAATATACTGGTGGGATTGACTTTGGCAAAACGCGTGGGTGAATTAAAATCTTTTCTGCTAATTTTGCAGCTTGATAAGCTTGATTGCTTTGACTTACAACGATTCCTGCGATTGCTTTGTCTTTTCCAACAGAGTTATCCCACAATCCAAAAATAGGAGTGGGCGAGTTTTTGGATGACCATTTAATCACTTCATCTGCATCTATTTGACTACCTAAATCACTTTTTAAGCTTTGATAATATCCTGCTATAATGACATCGTAATTTTTCTTAGAATTTAAAACAATAGCTTGCCAGTTTAAATAATTTTCTATTCTCTCCACTTGAAAATGAATACCAAAAATAAAATTATTATTTATATTTTTTAATATTTCTTCATATAATATTTCAGATGATCTGCTTCTATCAAGCAAAATTAATGCTCGCTTAGTTTTTGGTAAAACCTGTTTTAAGTAAGAGGCTGTTTCTAAAACAAGTGGTTTTGCATATACTCCGGTAATATAGAGAAAATCTTTTGAAATCAATTCAGATGGATCTTTCTTTAGACCTAAAAAAACTGTTGGTATTTTTGCATGATTAAGTTTATCACTTAGAATTCTCAGCGATAGTTCATCTACTAAAATAACCAAATCAGGTTTAAATTTATTGATATATTCCAATGTGTTCAACAAATATTCTTCATTTTTTATCTTTAAATTTTTATTATATTGTAAAGAGTGATATGAAAGAATATAATTAGGACTTAAATAATCTGAAATAGACTTCTTATAATTATTTCCAAAAGTCATTTCTGTCTGAAAGCTCTCAATAATAAGAATTTTCTTTTGTTTTTTTACAAAAGACTCGCAAGAAATAAAAATTAAACTTAAAAATATTATAATTTTTAATACGCTTTTTATATTAATATCTCCTCAATAGTTATTTAAAAATTTCAATATGAAAAATCAATAATATTATCGGATTTTATATAATAATTCTTAAAGTAAGAAAATTGATTAAATATAAATTATATATATTTATTAGATTAATATCAAAATATTAGAAATCTTATTTTAGAAAAATAACAGAATTGGGTGCTTGTTATATCACCTTATCAGCTCAGTAACTTTGCACCCAATTCATATTGATAATTTTTATTTCAAAAATTATTATTTTTTAAATAATCTGATAGAGTCGACTACTCTTCCATTTTGATCTACTTTAAGCAAACGAATATAGCCTTTTGCTTCATCTCCTAAATTATGAACAACTTCATAATTACTATTTTCTAGTGCATAAAGTGTAGTCATGCGGTTTGTTGCGACGGGTTTAACTACTAAGTTTCCATCCGTTTGAAAAACACCCATTCGTGTACATCCTTCAACATGACCTAAGTAATTAAAAAAACATGAGTTTATATCTTCTGTTACTGAAACACTCTCTTTTGAAGTAACATGAAGACTATAGACTCCTTTTCCAACAACGTAATCACTTTCCCAGTTCGAATTTAATTCTAAATTATGAGCAAAAGCAGATGTGGAAAATAAAAACAAAGATGCAAATGCAATATTTTTCATATATATCTCCTTAAGAATATATTTTATTTGTAGCAGAATTTTTCTATTGCTTCTTAAAATATTTTTTATTTAAAGTCAACATTTTATTATTGACTACTTTTATAGTAGAATCTAAGGTTATGGTTTTATATTTTAGAAAATTTTATAATCAATACCTTTATTTATTACCTTTGAGATTAAAATCAATATTCTTTACTATATAGTAATATACCGTTTATATTGATTTCAGTATCCATTTTAAAATTTATAATAATCTAATTTAAAAAAATTAAATATTACAAAAAAAATATAATTTGTCTATAAATAGCGTATAATACTCTAAGTTAATATCTATTTTATTTAATATACCTCTTAATACTATTTAAATTGGCCACCCGAAATTCAGAAAGTCAGAATTTTTCTTCAAAACTTGCAATTTTCAGTCTAGTACAGTATCAAAACTCACCTTAATAAAGCGTGAACTGAGTTGAGGCAAATTGCACTTGGAATTCAATTGCTTGGAAAAAAATTATTAAAATATTTTTTTCCCGGTAAAAATTTTGTACTTAAATTAAATATATAGGAGCTTATTTTGAAAAAAATATCATTATCAATTCTTTGTTTGTTTATAATGCAATTCAATATTTCTTGCACTTCAGTTTTTTTGAAAAATGAGAAAAATATAACTGTTGATGAATGCCAGGATTTAAATTGTGTCCGTACCAATATAGATGAGATAAACAAAAAAATAGTTATACTCCTGTCTGAAAGAATGCAATATGTCATACAGGCTGGAAAAATTAAACTTAAAAATAATATTACTAATGCTGAAGATAAGACGCGAGCATCTCAAGTTATAGAACAATCGGAAAAATTTGGAGTAGAAAACAATCTTCCCCCTGGTTTTACCAGAAAAGTATTTGAAGAAATAGTTAATGGATCGATGCTTCATGAACAAAAAGATATGGATAAAAGTAAAAATAAGGATTAGTTATTTAAATTTTATAAATAATAATTTAGCATTCGATAAATTTATTTGCAAGTAAAACAATATCTACAATTTTTTTGGTGCCGAAGATCCTTTATTAAGTAAAAGATCTTCGGCACCTCAATTTTGATTATTTTATATGATTATTATTTTTTAAATAATCTCACAGAATCTTCTACATTGCCATTTTGATCTATTTTAAGCAAACGTATATATCCTTTCGCTTCATCGCCTAAATTATGAACAACTTCATAGTTACTGTTTTCTAAAAAATAGAGTGCAGTCATGTGGTCTGTTGCAACAGGTTTAATAACTAATCTTCCATTTGTTGGAATAATACCCATCAATGTGCATCCCGAAACTCGACCCAAATAGTCAAAAAAACATCCATTCGTATCTTCTAATACTGAAACATTTACTTTTGAAGTCACTTTAAGACTATAGGATCCTTTTCCAGCAACATAATCGCTTTGCCAGGTGGTATTTACTGGTAAATTGTGAGCAAACGCAGATGTGGAAAATAAAACTAAAGACGCATAAGCAAGCTTTTTCATATATATCTCCTTAAGAATATATTTGTTCAGTTACAGAAATTTATTCTTGCTTTTTAAATTATTTATTTTTAGAAGTCAACTTTTTATTTAGTCTCATTTTTTCAGCATTACCAATGGTTATGGTTTTTATTTTACAAAATAATATAGACATTATTTTTTATTTAAGAAATCAGAAAATAATATCTATATTATTTAAACTTTAAAGATTAAATATTTATTCATAATTTAATCTTACAATTTAAAATTTATTAGGATCTATTTAAAAAAAAATAAGTATTTTCTTCTATCATTATTATGAAAACAATTTTATTTTTGCATTTATTATTCTAAAAATAAGAAGAAAATATCAAGATTAATCAATATTATTATTAATAGCATTAAAGTTGGCTGCCCGAAATGCAGAAGTAGTAGGCTCTTGAACGAAGTAATAGAATCAAACGATCGATGGATTCATAATCTTAGCTATGTTAGGACTGATAGAGACATAAAACTATTGAATCTAAAATTTTGTCTCTAATGTGTCATAATAAAAGTTTCAATTTTTGTGGATAAGAGCTAAATGAAAATTTCACTATTTATTGACAATATTATACATCTTTTCGCATACTTTATTCTTTGTTTAGTTTTTTATACGATAAGATATTTATCTTTACATTCAAAAGAAAAATTTAAACCCAATAGGTTTTTTGGCTATAGAACAGAACTTGCCTTTAAAACACAACAGAATTGGATAATTTTAAATCTTTGTTTTTGTAAATATATGCTAATTATGTTGCACTTTTATATTCTGATAAATATATCATCCACAGTTCTAAAGTATCTATTATATGATCTAAACCAAGAAGAAAAGATTTTAGTTTCTTTTTCTTCAATTTTATTATCTCTAACAATGATATTTGGAATATCTTTAGTATTATTAAAAATGCAAAAAATAGAAGAGGAGCTTAAAAAGTGTTCAAAATGAGAGTAATATTATAATCTCATTTTTCAAAAGCCAAATCCAAAATTTTTCCTATTTCCTTTGCTCCAATATTGCCATGTTCACCAAGCTTTTTCCCACCCGTTACTTTCATAACTTGTTCAGGAATTGCTTTTAAAGCCTTTTTAGTAATTTTATATTCAGATAGCCTTGTTTTGGCCCCCAAAGATCGAAAGAATTTTTCTGTCTTTTCTATGGCCTGTTTGGCAATTTTTGTATCAGAGTCACCTTTAATGGCAAAAACTTTTGCCCCGTAATGTGCCAATTTTTTCTTTTTATTTTCAAATTCATGTTTAAGTACAGCGGGCAAAATAACAGCGAGAGTTTGAGCATGATCCAAACCAAACTGTGCAGTCAATTCATGACCAATTTCATGGGTTGCCCAATCTTGTGGAACACCTTTACCAATTGTGCCATTTAAAGCATTTGTTGCACACCACATTAAATTTGCTCTTGCTTCATAATCATCAGAGTTTTTTAATGCTTTTGGTCCTTCTTCAATTAATGTCATTAAAATAGCTTCGCTCTGTCTCGTTTGTAGGGGCGCGTTTACAATATAGGTTAAATATTGCTCTGTTACATGAACAAAGGGATCAATAATTCCATTTATAATTTGTCTCTCTGGCAAACTAAAAGAAAATGTTGGATCGAGAATTGAAAACTTTGGAAAAGACAATGGGGAAGAAAAGGCCCGTTTTTCCTTCGTGCTGCGTCTTGAAATGACACTGAACGTGTTCATTTCGGAACCAGTTGCAGATAGAGTCAAAACACAACCTAACGGTAGAGCCTCTTTAACTTCTTTCCCACATAAAATATCCCAAGCATTTTTACCCTTATACTTTACTGCATGGGCTATAAACTTGCAGCCATCGATGACGGACCCCCCTCCCACCGCAAGAATAAATTCAACACCTTCTTTCTTACAAAGTTCGACAGCTTTTATAAGTGTATCAAAATCAGGATTTGCTTCAATCCCAGAAAATTCAATGATATTTTTGTTAGCAAGTGCACTTCTTATTTGTTGATAGACACCATTTTTTTTAATAGAGCCACCACCAAAAGCAAAAAGGATATTAGATTTATCTTTTAAGAGATTTGGCAATTCACCAATCGTATTCTTTCCAAAAATAACATTCACTGGATTAAATAATTGAAAATTATCCATATCTAATTCCTTTTTACTTTAAATATTTATTCTTCTTTAAATTTATATTTTAAATTTAATTCTCGTGCAGCTTTTACTTCATCGACTTTTTCCCTAAAAGTACGCTTTGGATATACTGTCTGAGAATCATTTTGTTCTATAATTTCTTTAACAGAATTTATAAATCGGTCAAGCTCTTCTATACTTTCAGTTTCTGTTGGCTCAACCATAAGTGCATTTTTAACACATAATGGGAAATAAACTGTTGGGGGATGCATACCGTAATCAATTAATGCTTTTGCTAACTTTGATGTATCAAAACCATTCTCTTTTTGATTTAAATCATTAAATATGATTTCATGTAAATGATGTCCATTTACTGGAATGTTTAATATATCTTTTAACTGTGACTTAATATAATTTGCATTCAAAATAGCATTTTCACTAACTTCTCGCAATCCTTTCCCACCAAGAGCTTTAATGTAACACCAAGCTCGAATAAACATACCAAAATTTCCATAAAAAGCTTTCACTCTACCAATAGATTTTGGTGAATTATAATTTAAAGCATATCCATTATTTTTTTTCTCGATTAATGGAACTGGCAAGAATGGAACCAATTTTTCGCTGACTGCTATGGGCCCACTGCCAGGGCCACCACCACCATGCGGAGTTGTAAATGTTTTATGCAAATTAAAATGAATAACATCTGCACTAAAATCACCTGGGCGACTGATTCCCAACACGGCATTCATATTTGCGCCATCAATATAAAGAAGAGCATCTTTTTCATGTAATAGTTTTGCAATTTGCTCTATATTTTTTTCAAAAAAGCCGAGAGTATTCGGATTTGTGAGCATCATTCCAGCAACGTCATCATTTAAAACCGCTTCAACTGATTCTAAAGTAACATATCCATCTTTACCTGTTGCCACTTGGACTATATTGAAACCAGCGAGGGCAGCACTTGCAGGATTTGTTCCATGCGAAGTATCTGCTGTTAAAATCGTGCGTCTATTTCTACCTTTATTTCTATGATATGCGGAAATTAAAAGTAGTCCTGCAAATTCTCCTTGCGCACCTGCGCTCGGCTGTAACGAAACAGCTTTGAGCCCAGTTATTTCTTTCAAATCTTCCTGCAATTCATACATAATTTGTAAATGAGCTTGACTCCATTGAATTGGATCGTAAGGGTGTAATTCACATATGTCAGCACTCCTTGCAACCTCTTCATTCAATCTTGGATTGTGCTTCATTGTACAGGAACCCAAAGGATATATTCCAAGATCAATTGCATAATTCCAAGTTGATAAACGAGTAAAATGTCTTACAACTTCTGATTCTGAGAGTTCAGGAAGTCTTGCATTTTTTGCTCTCGAGTTATTACCAAAATATTTTTTCGCTGATACTTTTGGAACATCTAATTCTGGTAAGCCAAATCCATAAGCACCTTCATGTGATCTTTCAAACAAGAGAGGTTCTTCTAAAACAACTGCATGACTTGTAGTTTTATTTAAATAGCTCATTATATTTTCACCTTATCCAAATCTTTTTAAAAGTTCAACATATTTATCTAATTCATCGCGCGTTTTCTTTTCAGTCACAGCTACTATTAGACCTGTTTTATCTTCAGGAAAAAATCTTTGCAATGAAACACCAGGAGCCAGATCACTTTCAACACATTTTTGAATAAATTCAGCTGAAGAAGTTTTTAAATCAATTACAAATTCATTAAATGAATTTGTTTTACTATAGCGAATTTTTGCTTTTCCAGTCTTTAATAATTCTGATTTTAAATATTCTGACTTCGCTAAATTTTGTTCTGCCAAATCAATAAAACCTTGCTTACCAACCAACGCTAACCAAATCGTAGCCCAAAGTGCGCATAAATTTTGATTGGTACAAATATTTGAAGTCGCTTTTTCTCTACGAATATGCTGTTCACGCGTGCTTAATGTTAAGGTATAACTTCTTCTCCCAAGAGCATCGACTGTTTCACCGCAAAGACGGCCTGGCATTTGTCGCACATTTTCCAAACGACTTGTAAACAGACCTAAATAAGGTCCTCCAAAACTTTGCGGCAAACCAAAACTTTGTCCCTCACCAGTTGCAATATCTGCGTTATATTCTCCAGGAGTTTTTAATAGAGCAAGACTCAGAGGCTCTGTTACGTTAGCGGAAAATAAACTTCCTTTCGAGTGCACTAAATCACATAAATCTTGCATGTCTTCTATGCAGCCCATGAAATTTGGGCTTTGTGCAATCACGATGGCGACATCATTTCCTAATAAGGTTTTTAACGCTGTTTGAGAGGTTTTTCCTTCTTCATTTAAAGGAATAATTGTCACCTCAACTCCTAAGTTTGTTACATATGTTTTTAATACTTCGACATATTCAGGATGCACGCCTGCAGAGATGAGAATTCTTTTTTTATTTGGTTGCATTCGCATTGCCATCAATGCAGATTCTGCCATACTTGTTGAACCATCGTAATGTGATGCAGACGAAATATCCATGCCAAATATCTCTGCAATCATACTTTGAAATTCGAATAAAGCTTGCAATGTACCCTGTGATATTTCTGGTTGATAGGGAGTATAAGACGTTAAAAATTCACCTCTTAATGTCAATTGATTTACAGCCGCAGGGCAGTAATGATCATAAACACCTGCACCTAAAAAACTTAAATATGAATTTTTATTTCTTGAGTTTTTTAAAAGATCATTTATTTTTCTTTTTATATCAAATTCTGATAATTCTTTTCCAATTGCTAATGTACCAGAAAATTGAACTGCTTCAGGTATTCCTTTTAATAATTCATCTAGGGAATTGACCCCACAGGCTGCCAACAATTTTTTTTTATCTAACTCTGTAGTTGGCAGAAAACGATGACTTGACATTTAATACTCCTTATCAAAAAAAAAGACGGGTTTTCACAACCCGCCTTTAAAATCTTTTTAAAATTAATTGCCACCTTTAATGTAGTTTTCATACTCAGAAGCACTCAATAAATCGGTTGGAATATTTTCAACCTCTACTTTTACGAGCCATCCTTTTGAATAAGCATCTTCTGCGAGACAATCTGGAGAATCAATTGCTGTTTGATTTATTTCTGTAATTTTACAGCTTACCGGCATATAAAGATCGCTGACTGTTTTGACAGATTCAACAGTGCCGAAATTACCTCCAGCTTTAAAACTTGCACCCACTTTTGGAAGATCGAGATACACAATATCCCCAAGCTGATCGATAGCATATTTTGTGATTCCGATCGTTCCAACATTTCCTTCAATTTTAATCCATTCATGCTCTTTTGTATATTTTAATCCATTTGGATAAGACATTTGTATTCCCCTTTTCCACTTAATCCTTAAGCTCAACCCTGAGCACTACCATGAACAAAAAATGGTTTTTTTACAACTAAAGCAGGTTTTTTTTCTCCTCTAATTTCAATCCATATTTGCGATCCAAGTTTAGAATAAGCTTGATTTACATATGCTAAACCTATATTTTTGCCGACTGTTGGAGCTGGACAGCCACTCGTTACTATGCCTATACATTTTTCTTCCCCGTTTGAGGCATAAACTTTATATCCATGTCGTCCAATAGCTCTATCTTGCATTTCAAATGCAACCAATTTTTTTGTCAAACCTGCTTCTTTCTGTTTGAGAAGCGCTTCTTTTCCTACAAAATTATTTTTTTCAAATTTAGTGACCCATCCTAAACCACATTCTAATGCGCTGGTTGTGTTGTCCATATCATTTCCATATAAAAGATAACCAACCTCCAAACGCAACGTATCTCTTGCTCCTAAGCCGCAGGGTTTTACAGAATACTCACCGCCTACTTGCAATAACCCCTTCCATATTTTTGCTGCTGCAGATGCTGGAATATAAATTTCATAACCCAATTCACCTGTATAACCAGTTCGCGCTATAATTGCAGGCACGCCAAGCACTTTTCCTTCAGTAAAATGATAATAAGCAAGCTCAGTAATTTTTACGTCCACAACTTTGGCTATAAGTTCACGACTTTTTGGCCCTTGAATCGCAATTTGTGCATAATCATCGCTAACATTTTCTAAATGAACTCCCTGTTTAGGGCAGTGTTCTTTGAACCAGGCATAATCTTTTTCAATATTACTTGCATTTACACAAATAAAGAAAGAATCAAACCCTCTTCTATATATGATTATATCATCAACTAAAGTTCCGTTATCATAGCACAATGCACTGTATTGTGCTTGACCTATATGCAATTTTGCAACATCATTTGAAACGAGGCTCTGCAAATACTCAAGTGCTCCTCGACCCGTTACGATAATTTCGCCCATATGACTGACATCAAAAATTCCAACTGAATTTCTGACAGCTTTGTGCTCATCAACCACTCCAGTATACTGAACAGGCATATTCCATCCCGCAAAAGGAACCATTTTTCCATTTAATGCGAGATGCTCTTCATATAATGGAGTCAATTTTAATTTTTCTTCTACTGGTAATGACATTTCATCCTCCAACGGCAGCATATAAATTTTTTGGACAAATCATCATCTTAATATAAATGAAGTGAGTCAACTTATTTAAAAATTAATTTTATAAAATTGCAAATTGTATCCTTCATTTCAGAAATATGAAAAATGCATTTGGATTTATCATTGATTATTGATATGTTTAATTGATATCCATAATTTGAGGAATCTTTTATATTATGATTAAATCTAAGCGATTTGATATTAAGGCTGAAACATTCTTGAAATGTTTTTTTGCAATTCTATTTTCTCTAGTGATCATTCGATTTTTCCAAGATAGACTTACACTTTCCGATTTAAAAGTATATTATGGAGCCTCCCGCGCTTTGATGGGGTGGAGTATTGATCCAAATATATTTGGTCATTATTATGAGCAAATTAATGATCCAAATCCCTACCATGCCTATTTTGGCGTTACCAGTGGCATTTACAAATATGCACCATTTTCTTTATTATTGTTTCTTATTTTTTCTATATTCCCTTGGAATGTTCTATTATTTCTATACCCTTTCATAAATATGCTAGCATTTTATGCATTCTTCAAAATTTTAAAAACTTTACTAATTGACAAATTTTATTTATACAATCCAGTAGATCAAAAGAAATTAAATATAGCGTTTATCCTATGTTTTATCTTACAGTCTCATAATATTTACAGAGAAATATTTATGGGAAATATTAATATAATCTTAATGCTTTCATGTGTATATTTTTTAAAATTATTTCTTAACAATAAAACTTTCCTTTCTTCTATTATATTATCTTTAATAATACTTATTAAACCTCACTTTATTTTTATTATTCCTTTAATTTTTATATTTAAGTATTTCAGATTAATATTTTATTCTGGAGTGGTCTCATTTCTTATATTTTTCTCTATTTTTCCCATTTTTGGTATAGAAAAATCCATTGCACTGATTTCAAGTTGGCTCAACACAATCAATGTTCATAACAATTATGCTTGGTATTTAGAAAATCCTCTCAATCTTCAATTTATAATATGGAAATTTTTAAAACTATTTCTATCTAATTTAAATAACTCTCAATTAACCGCATATACTTATTCTGTGATAATAATAAGCCATTTAATTTTATTTATAAATATAGTACTAAAAAGAAAACAATACAATAATATTATGTTTTTGAATTATTATTTTATAATATTAGCCTTGATTCCATTTGTTTTTTTAGTTGATAGCAATCAACTTATTTATACTATTCCTTTAATAGTTATATTAATATACAATTACATGCTACATACAAAGAGCTCCAATAATACTCTTTCACAAATATCTATTTATTTATTTTCTTTACTCTTTATATTTATAATTATGACCCAACAAATACCAAAGGATTGGCTACCATTAAATTTCTTTGTGGGTTTTTCATACTTAACATTTTTTATATATAGTTATTCTATTAAGTATATTTTAAATACTTTGAATAGGCTGACTAGCAGTCGTTCGCATTTTTGAAAATAATAAACTCAGGTCTAGCTTTTAAGTTTATCTTTATTTTTATTATAGAGTTCAATACTTTCTAAAACAACTTTTTCAGCTTCTGCTTTACTGTACCAACCAGAGACTTCCACTTTTTTGTTATCGAGTAGTTTATATGTCTTAAAAAATTGTTCTATTTCTCTAAGCATATGGGGATTCGACTTTTGTATTTCTTCTATATCAGTAAAATGTTTATATTGAGGATCATCTGCATGCACTGCTAAAATTTTATCGTCCGTTTCTCCACCATCAATCATTTTCATTACACCAATGACTTTTGCGTTCATCATGCACATAGGTTGAGCAGGATCTTGGCCAATGACCATGATATCAAGAGCATCGCCGTCATCGCAGTATGTTTGAGGAATAAATCCGTAATTAATTGGATAAAACATAGGACTCGACATCACACGATCTAGTAATAACAATCCAGATTCTTTATCAATTTCGTATTTGTTTTTGGATCCACGGGGAATTTCTATAATTGCCGTTACAACTGATGGAACTTTTTTACCAATGCTCACTGCATGCCATGGATGCCAAGGATTCACTGCCATAAGATAAACTCCTCATAAAAATAGTTTAAAAATCCCTTTCTCATTGCAAAAGCAAGGGATAAAGAAGACTTTCTGTTGTACATGCTGAATGCCCATTTGTGAAGAAAAATATGAGTACGACTTGGAGGGGATCATGACAGCTAAAAAACGAGCAAAACCAATTAAACTTGAATGGAGTGGGGGGCTTTCATCAACTGAAAGCGAAATCCCAATCAGCTTAAAAACTAAAAATCAAAAAACCGAAAGCAAAGTTGCAGCAAAAATCACTGGAAAAGCTGACATAAGGCGAGAGAGCAAGGGCAGAGCGGGCAAACCTGTCGCAATTGTTTGTAAATTTTCAGATGTAGAAGCTAAAAATCCAGAAAGTTTAAAGCTCCTTTGCTCCGAACTAAAAACCTCACTTGCATGCGGTGGCACTGTAGAAAATGACGAGATTATTTTAACCCTCCGTGATTTTGAAAAAATCAAAATCACCCTCGAAAAACTAGGAATATTAGCTAGAATAGTTTGAAAATATTTTTAAGTTTTAACTAAACAAATAAGATTTTGTTTTTTATTTTTTTGACAAAGCCTTCACACTGCAAAAAATTTCTCCCATGTTTTTAGATAATCTGACGATAATGAATGAGATATAAAATTTTATTCAAGGTGATTGAATATGTTAAAAACGGTTTCTAAAGGAATATTTAAACCGAATAGCAAGGAAGCCATAAACTTCACTGAAAAAATAATTCGTGCATACTATAACGGTCAAAATATTGAAGATAGAGACGATCCTAGCAACAATTTAACAGAACAAAATATATCTATTATTGAGCAAAACTTCTCTCCCAAAGAAGAAAAAAAACATAACAATCACACTACAGAATCTCAAGAAAAACAATACCCATCTCAAAACAACAATGGCCCACAAATTATATCTATTGGTGGAGGCAAGGGCGGTATTGGCAAAAGTTTTCTTTCTGCAAATATTTGTGTCCGTTTGGCTTCATTAGGCTACAAAGTTTCCGTTGTTGACCTCGATCTTGGAGCGGCGAACTTACACACATGCTTAGGCGTTCCAACTCCTCGCTCTGGTATTGCTGACTTTATCCATGGCAATGTATCTACTCTTGAAGAAACGGGTATCTCTTGCTGCTTTCCAAATCTCATTTTGTATGGGGGTGGACAAGAATTTTGGCAACAGATTAAACCACAAAGCGCTCAGAAAATAAAACTTATTTCAAAACTACAAGAGCTTGATGCCGATTTTGTTTTTCTGGATTTAGGTGCTGGAACACATGTTCATACACTGGATTTCTTTATTTTCTCCCATGGTGGAATTCTAGTAGTTGCTCCAGAACCAACGAGTATTGAAAATGCTTATGTTTTTATGAAAAGTATTCTTTATCGAAAAATACAAAGTATATGTAAAGCATTTGATATAGACGCTAACACTGAAAAAGAATTGTTAACTAAAATATCGAACCCACGTAGTTCAGAAACACCATTTTCGCAGCTCATTACATTTTCGCAAAAAAATACTGATATTGGCAGACAAATTAAAGAAATGATTCAAGAGACAAATATTGGCATTATAATGAATCAAGTTAGAACTAAAGAAGACCGTGACCTTGGCGAATCTATGGCACTCATTTGCAACCGGTATTTTGGTTTCAGCGCACAATATTTAGGATCAACTCGATATGATGATGCTGTTTGGAAATCAGTGCGTATCAGAAGACCTCTGATCCTAGATTATCCCTTGTCAGCAATTGCATCAAATATAAATCAAATAACTGATAAAATTATAAAAAAATTCATTCAGAATGATGAAAAGGAAAGCATAAATAGAGCTGGATAATTAATATGAACACAGCTAATAAAAAAAGAAGCCCCTTTGAAATTCTAGGTCTGAGTGAAAATAATATTTCACTCCGTAAAATACATATTGCTTATGAAAATTTAAAGAAACAAGTCGAAGCATCTATTACTAAAGATATTACCCATGAAGATCTCGAATTTGCTTTTCAAGAGCTTGTTAATTATACTGAAAGACAAAATTCGAATGATAATGAAGAAGAAGTTATTTCTGCTCATTTATTACCAAATATGAAAGCAAAAAGAAAGACTGCGAGAGACGATGCAAATATTATATATATAAGAAAAGATATACCTAAAAAACAAAAAGAAATCGAAATTATAAATCGCCCGATCGACAGTCTTATGGAAATGAAAGTCTCTATTAAAAAGTCTCGCGCTATATTTGCAGAAAATCCTGATTATATGAAAAGAATCGAAGAAATAATCTCTGAAACAGAAGAGATATCAGGAAGTTTACTCAAACGTCTCAGAGAAGAACTGAGAGTTTCAATTGACGAAGTTGCGAATCGAATAAAAGTAAGCAAATCATATCTTGAAGCAATAGAAAATGATTCTTTCTCAAGCTTACCTGCAGAAGTTTATGTAAAAGGATTTTTCAATTCTTATTTAAACTATCTTGGTCTTGACAGAAAGGATATTGTTGAAGCATTAACAGAAGTCTATAGAACGCGGAGAAGGCTGACAAAAAGAAAATAAGCAGTCAGCTCTTTATTACACAGGTTTATTTTAAATAATGAATAATACAATAGAAATAACTGTTCCTGAGCATCTCCAAAATGAACGCCTTGATGTAATACTCACTCGTTTGATTGATCTTATACCAAGTCGATCTTTTGCTGCAAAATTAATTGCAAATAAACAAGTTCTTGTTGATAATAAACAAGTCAGATCTTCATATAAACCAAAAGAATTACAAAAAATTTCAATCGATCTTAGTTTTATTGATGCAATAAATTCTGAGCCTATTGGTGAAAAAATAGATCTTGATATTTTATTTGAAGACAATGATTTAATCATTATAAATAAACCTGCCGGAATGGTTGTCCATCCAGGAGCAGGTGTGCATTCCGGTACACTTGTAAATGCTATTTTAGCTCATTGTGGGGTTACTTTACCTTCCCTTGGCCTCCCATCACGTGCAGGTATAGTTCATAGACTTGATCGTGATACGAGTGGTGTTATGGTTGTAGCAAAATCACAAATTGCTTTAACTAATTTATCTAAACAATTTGCTGATCATTCTCAAACTCGTATATATCATACTTTAATTTATGGAAACATACTTCCAGCCAGAGGTAAAATAGAAACTTGGCATGGAAGGGATCCTAAAAATAGAATTAAATATTCCGTTCAACCTGAAGGTAAAGGAAAAAAGGCTATATTATCTTACAATAAATTAAATACTTTTATGGATAATAAAATTTCTTTAGTAGAATGCCAATTGTATACAGGTAGAACTCATCAAATCCGTGTTCAATTAAGTAATATAGGCCACGGAATATTAGGAGATGCTTTATACACAAACAGCACCAATGAATTAAATTCTGACAAAGAACTTAAAGCACTCATAAATAAAAATGCGCAAAGACATATGCTACATGCAGTCCATTTAGGTTTTAAACATCCTGTTACAAATGTAGAAATGTCTTTTCAATCTCCATACCCCCAAGATTTTAATAATTTGTTATTATTATTGGAGGCGAAAGGAAAAAAATTTTGAACGATAAATTATTAAATCAGTTTTTAAACTGTGGTTTTTTTATTGGTGACTTAAATGAAGATAAAATATGGTTAATGTCTTCATCTATCCGCCAAGAAAAATATCTTGAAAATAATTCATTTCCTTTTTTTTACTTGAATAATTTCTTTTCAAATAAAAAAAATCCCTTTTACAAAGGTCTTAATTTTCAAGAAATGAACATTTCAGATTTTCAAAATATTATTGAAAAAGAATCCAGTAAAAAACCAGATATTAAATGGGATCAAGCTAATAAAGATTTTTATTTAAAACAATATTCCGAATTAAAGAAGGAATTATCTTTAAAAGTTCTTAAAAAAGGTGTTCCTTACACTTTTCAAGAAGGTTCATGCAAATTAAATAATGAAAACAAACTTTACTTAATTAAAAATATATTAAAAAACAGAAAACAAAACTCTTCCTATATATATGGATTCTGGAAGGATGATGAAGGTTTTATTGGTACAACTCCTGAACTATTATTTATACAAAAGAACAATAATATTCAAACAATAGCATTAGCTGGCACTGTTCCAAATGAAAAGAATGTTGATAAAAATAAATTTATAAACGATCCTAAAATGCGGAACGAACATGTCTATGTCATAGAAGGCATGAAACAAACACTCGAAAAATTTGGTGAATTTTCTATTGGAAAAACACACTTACTTGAGTTACCTAAACTTATCCACTTAAAAACGGATATTAATATTAAAATATCCGAAAATATAGATTTTGATTACGAATCTTTTCTAAAAGAATTACATCCTACTGCTGCTTTAGGAATCCTACCAAAAAACTCTAAAAGTAGTTGGCTAAAATCATTCGAGTCCACTAAAATTAATAGAGGATACTTTGCAGCACCATTTGGTGTCGTATTAAATAAGAATAACTCTATATTTATTTCCACAATAAGAGGCATGCAATGGCAGAATAAAAAACTCAAAATAAGTGCAGGAGGCGGGGTTATACAAGAAAGTATTTTTGCAGATGAATGGATTGAAATCTTATCCAAGATCAATTCTATCAAAGACAATCTAGGTCTTCATTCCACAAATTAAGCTTTAATCATTGTTTAAAATCAAGAATTACCGATACATATAACACTTCAATACTTCACACTTAAATATTACCGCTTAGTTTACAGGCGCTTACAAAAAATACGTGGATTTGAGCCTATTTTTTATGCAAAATCTATAAAGATAGTTTAATTTTTTAAAGCCTTTGGGGTATATTTTGAATAAGAAAAATAATTTCAAAAAATTACACTCTGATGAGTTACAAAAAGCTCTGCAAAAAAGAAATGATTATTTTGATTCTCTTTCTCCAGAAAAAAAAGAAATTGCCCTTAAGTTTCAAGAGTTCATAGACTGTGAACTGAAAAAAGCAGGAAATCAAAATAATAGAGTCACGATTTTACATACTTTATTAATGAATTACATGAATGAGCTTGGATTTGAATCCAAATCTCTTGCAAAAATCCTGCAAGAACTTAATAAGAATATAAAAGACATGACAAAAAATGAATCCTTAAAATAATTATTCTTTAAAGCAAATAAATCAAGCTTTAGCATGAGGAACCCCTTTCACTCTCTAAAAAATAAATGTAAAGTCGCACTTTGTTGAGACAATTGCCCCTTTGGCAAATAGGGTTTGATTGCCCTTTTTATTAAATGGATTTTAAAATTTGGAGAGTTTCATGAATATTCATGAGTATCAGGCAAAAGAGCTACTTTCTCGCTTTGGCCTAAGTATCCCACGCGGCAAAATCGCTTGCACACCAACCGAAGCTGAATGGGCTGCTCGGAAACTTGGCTGCGGAAAAGATGGAAAAATAGCTGTCGTAAAAGCACAGGTGCATTCTGGTGGCCGTGGTAAAGCAGGTGGCGTTAAACTCGTGAGAAGCCCCGAAGAAGCTAAAGTTGTAGCAGAAAAAATGATCGGCATGACTCTTGTCACCAATCAAACAGGTCCGCAGGGTAAAAAAGTTCACAAACTTCTTGTTGCAGAAGGATGTGATATAGAAAAAGAATATTATTTTGCTCTCGTTGTAAATCGTGAAACTGCGACCATAGGCGTGATGGCTTCTACTGAAGGCGGCATGGATATTGAAGAAGTTGCAGAAAAACACCCAGAAAAAATTGTGACTGCAAATATCGATCCTACTGTTGGCTTACAAGAGTTTACAATCCGTAAATTAAGTATTGCTTTAGGTTTTGGTTTGGGAACTCCCCTTGCAAAAGATTTTGCAAAAACATTACGCGGACTCGTCAACGCTTTTGTAACTTATGATTGCGATATGCTAGAAATCAACCCACTTGTTTTAACAAAGCAAAATACAATTGCTGTGCTTGATTGCAAAATGAGTTTCGATGAAAATGCACTCTTTCGTCATCCAGAAATATCTGACCTTCGTGATTACGAAGAAGATGATATTAAAGAACTTGAAGCTTCAAAATATGGCTTAAGCTATGTTTCCCTTGAAGGAAATATTGGTTGCTTAGTAAACGGCGCAGGCCTTGCTATGGCAACTATGGATATTATTAAACAAACTGGCGGAGAACCAGCAAACTTTCTCGACGTTGGAGGAGGCGCAAATCAAGAGACAGTAACTCAAGCTTTCCGCATTATTTTACGTGATAAAGCTGTAAAAGGAATATTTGTAAATATTTTTGGTGGCATCATGAAATGTGATGTTATTGCGAACGGAATTGTTGCTGCTGCAAAAGAACTTGGCTTAAGAGTTCCATTAGTTGTTCGTCTTGAAGGTACCAACGTGGAAATAGGTAAGAGAATTTTAAATGACTCAGGACTGAATATTTTAAGCGCTTCTTCGATGAGCGATGGCGCAAATAAAATTGTTCAAGCGGTTAGATAACAAGAGCTTAAAAAAGGACTAAAATCATGTCAATTCTCGTTGGGAAAAATACAAAACTTATTTGCCAAGGTATTTCTGGGAGCGCTGGGAAATTTCACTCTGAAAAATGCGCTGAGTACGGCACAAATCTCGTTGGAGGCGTTGTTCCTGGTAAAGGCGGTTCATCTATTCTTGATCGCCCTGTGTTTAACACAGTTGAAGAAGCTATTAAAAAAACCGGTGCTAACGCATCGATGATTTTTGTTCCTCCTCCTTATGCAGCGGATTCTATTTTAGAAGCAATTGATGCTGGTATTGAACTCGTGGTTGCAATTACAGAAGGAATTCCTGTTCTTGATATGCTTCGTGTGAAAAAGGCATTGATGAGCGCTGGTGGAAAAACCCGCCTCATCGGACCGAACTGTCCAGGAGTCATTACTCCAAGCGACAAGTGCAAAATTGGAATTATGCCTGGCCACATTCACCTTCCAGGACGAGTTGGTATTATCAGTAAATCAGGCACTCTAACATATGAAGCCGTTGGACAAACATCAGCTCTCGGAATCGGTCAATCTACTTGTGTAGGTATCGGTGGAGATCCCATCAATGGAACAAGTTTCATCGATGTCCTAGAAATGTTCCAAAAAGATCCAGAAACCGATGCTGTGATTATGATCGGTGAAATCGGTGGAAATCTAGAAATAGAAGCTTCTGAATGGATTAAACGCAATATGAAAAAACCTGTTGTCGGCTTTATAGCTGGCCAAACAGCGCCAAAAGGCAAGCGCATGGGTCATGCGGGTGCAATTATCAGCGGCGGAAAAGGAACGGCTGAAGAAAAAATAGAAGCAATGAAAGCCTGTGGTTTGCACGTTGCTATGAGTCCAGCTGATATGGGAATCACTCTTAAAAAAGCTTTAAGAATATAAATATTATATTTCCCTCTAAAAACCTCTCGATTAAAAGAGAGGTTTTTTTGTATACTTAGCTTTATACGAATAGTGTTAAGAATAATCTGATCAGCTATTATAAAAAGCTATGTAATGAGGGATTTTATGAAACTTTTTAGCAAATACTCTTTAAGATTTCTGGTAACAATTTTTTTTATTCATTTACTCTCAAATACTTTTGCATCTCCTCAGACAGAAACGATTATTTTTATTCGTCACGGAGAAAAACAAGTAGATAAAGAATTTGGTCAGATTAATTGCAAAGGTTTAAATCGTTCTTTAAAATTGTCAAAACTTCTTACTGAAAAATATGGTATACCGAATTTTATTTTTGCCCCAAATCCAAATGCAAAAACTGGGAAAAATGACTCAAAATATTCATATTTACGCCCATTAGCGACCATTGAACCCACTGCCATTTCTCTTGGTCTACCGGTGAATACTCAGTTTGGCTTAAATGATATATCTGGTATTAAAAAAGAACTGCTTAGCACCCAATATTCTGACTCGTTGATATTTGTAAGCTGGGAGCATTTAGCATTAGTTAAAATCGTTAAAGAAATTTTTACTGAAGATACAAAAAATTTGTCGTCAGAAATTCCTGACTGGCTGTCTTCAGATTATGACTCAATATATAAACTCAATATAGTGAAAAGTAACTATTCATATAAAATAACATTTACAAAGGAATCACAGAGTTTAGATGGTCTAAATGAGACATGCCCCAATTAAAAAAATTATTTTTTAGCAAGCAAATCCAATCCACAATCGATGTATGGAATATTTTTCTCTTCGACTTCTTTTAACAATGCCTCATTCAAAATTTGTTTTGAACCTTGCTCTCTTTTTGCATGATATATGTGATATTGAATTGCACGATGACATAAAGATCGAACTTTAACGCCAATTAAACGCAAACGGTATTCTAGATCGCTTTCTTCACCCCCATAGGAATGAAATTTCATATTAAAACCATTTATTTCTTCGATATCTTTTTTATAGCAAGAAAAATTGCAGCCAACAATTCCTCTTTTTTTTCTATTAAAATAATTAAACAGGAGATCATTCTTAAAATATATAGTTTTAAAACCATTGCCATCTTTAAAAAAGGATAAATAAATGAATAACCACCAAGTGATTTTTTCTAAATATTTGTCTAAAATTTTCTGCGCAGAAAGTTTTTGCGAGATTGATTTTGTCAATTCTGCTCTTCGGCCAGCAAGAGCCACTTTGGGTTCAGCAAAACTAAGATGATCTTCTAAGAATTTATGATGCAAGATACAATCTGCATCGATAAATACGAGGTATTCACCTTTTGAATGATAGATACCTTTGTTTAATACTTCAGACTTTCTAAATCCTCGGTCTTCCTGCCAAATGTAGGTAGCAGCAAATGGTGCTTGCGCAAGGAGCTTTTGAATCTGGTTGGAGTTCTCTGGATTTGAACCATCATCACAAACAACAACTTCAAAGTGCTCTCGCCCAAGGGATTGATTGACGAGGCTATAATATGTGAGTTCAAGAAATTTAAAATTATTATAGCAAGTGACAATCAAAGAAACCTTTGGTTTTGCACATAAATTGCTTTCATTTCGCCATATCATATAAGGTATTTGTATAAAGTCCATAAGTCCCAATTAAAATCAATATAATAAAGATCAGAAAGAACAATGCAATCCAAATAAAATCATCTAATATTTTATTTCAGATTGCAAATATAAATTTTATTTTATAGCCTCGCGCTGCTGCCATTTCGGTGGAATTATAACCAACAAATACAGGATTTATATGAATAATTTCAATATTTTAATTAAAATATCCCTCGCTTTTTCTTTATTACAAAATATACCTGCATTGAGTTATCCCTCAATAAAAAGTATAGCCACCCTCTGTTTTGGGATCAGCTGCATTGAGAGCGATTCGTTTGAAAACTACGTGGTATTGGCTAAATCTATGTCACAGCCGAACGAAGATGCTTCTCTATTTGTTTATGATCTTTCAAGCAATAATCCTATTCAATTTAGTCATGAAGTTTTATATCGACTACTCTATGAACGTTTGCAGGAAAATAAAAGCATTATAATTCATAATTCTGAGCTAACTGAGCTCATTGAAAATAGATTAAAAATAATAAATTCTTACGATCTTAACATGGATGAACTCTTTATGAATCTTGTAAAGGTGTCGGAAAGTACAAATTCAGTAACTCCGCTAACACAACTCAATATTCAGTTTGCTTCTGAGTCTGAAGAACATCAATTTAAATTAAGTGAATTAAATAATATTAATAGAATCCTCGCAAATCTTAAGACTTATTTAACTATAACAATTATTTATGATATATTTGGTATAGATAATACTTCTTACGAGAGCTTATCTAGTGATAATCAATCTGAAGTTTTAGAGAGTTATAATAAATTAAATAATTTATTCACTGCATTTATTCATGAAAGAAGCGAAGAAAATAAAATAAAAATTTATAAATTTTTAAGAAAAATTAGAAAAAAGCAAGCTGAAAAAAACTAAAATAAGTCGCATTTATCAATGCGACCCTTCACTTTTCTTCTCTATTTTTGGTCCACCTGGCGCATAGTTTCCATTTTGATCAACGCCTCTCATCATCTTAACACCCTCAGTTGCTGTAAAGAAATCTCTTCCTCTGATCTCACCAAGCGTAATGCCAAAAAAGAGAAGCATAAACAAAACAGCTGAACCAAAAATAAAAGAATAAAATTTATCTTCATGGATAAGTTCCATATAAAAGACAGACACTAATATTGTTTGAATTACGGCAACAAATATTAACAGCGAAATTATCCAAATAGATGGTATTGGCAGCATTGAAATTCCAATATTCATAAATATCATCATTAATAATACTATGAATATTCCAATATATAGACGCACAGGCAAAAGGCCATGCTCGCTTTCCTTCGAGTGTTCTTGTTTACTTGAAGAATTGTCTGCATTTAACTGATTATTATTATTTTTTGCTGTCTTAAACATAATTTTGCGCTCCTAAACTGTTACTTTGCGAGATAAAGGAGTGGATATAAGAATATCCAAACAATATCGACAAGGTGCCAGAATAAACTTGTATTTTCTAACGAAACATAATTTTCGGAGCTAAACTCTCCGCGATTCGCGCGTACAAGCATCCAAGTCATAAGTCCAAGTCCGACGACAATATGTAAACCATGCATACCCGTCATTACGTAATAAAGACCAAAAAATATGTGTGCCAATGGATTTTGAATTTCTGCGTGCGCTACAGGGCTGAAGAATTTTCCTGGGAAATAACCTTCATGAAAGTGCATTCCCCATTCAGACATTTTAATGACTAAAAACAAAAATCCACAGATCATAGTCGCTATAAGGAATTTCACTGTGCCTGCTTTGTTGTTTGAACGAGCTGAACGCACACACAAACTCATCGTTAAAGAACTGATAAGAAGAATAACACTGTTGATACCGCCAAGACGCCAATCCATTGAAGACTGACCTTGGGCAACCATATCTGGATACATAAAGCGCATAAAACCATATGCACAAAACAGACCTGAGAAAAATAACAATTCCTGCGCCATAAAAATCCACATACCAAGCTTGCCAGCAGCTGTTTGCTGGCTCATGGATTTAAAATGATGCGCTAAATATTTAGGGTGTTCACCTTCGTGGCTATGTATAGACATAGATCAATGACCTCCCGACGAATGAGCAGGTTTGACTATTTCATCAAAATCATATGGCCCATGCGTTGATATCGGTTGCTTTTCAAAATTATGTTCAATAGGAACGACAGCTGTATCAGTCCAATCAATTGACTTTGCTTTCCAAGGATTTGCGCTCGTTTCATTTTTCCCAAAGAAAATAGAATGAAGCCAAATGAAAAGTACCATGAATAAACCAACAGAAAGAACAAAGGAACCAATGGTAGAAAGCACATGGAAATTATAATATTCAGGCAAATAATCATAATATCTACGTGGCATACCGCGTGTTCCCATCACAAATTGAGGGAAAAATGTTAGATTGAATCCTAAAAATACAACGACTGAACTGATTCTTCCCCACATTTCACTGTATTTTTTACCCGTAATTTTGGGCCACCAGTGAAAAATTGCACCTATCCAAGCAATTAAAGTACCACCCATCATCACATAATGAAAATGTGCAACCACAAAATAAGTATTATGTAAGTGAACATCTGTTGAAATTGCACCTAAGAATATACCTGTTAACCCACCAATTAAGAATAAGAATAAAAAGACGAGAGCATAACACATTGGAGTTGTAAATGAGATTGATCCCTTATAAAGAGTCGCTACCCAGCTAAAGACTTTAATAGCAGTTGGAACTGCAACAGCATAAGTTAAGAATGAAAAGAATACGGTTGCAAGCGCAGATTGACCACTTGTGAACATATGATGTCCCCAAACAAAAAAGCCAATCACCGCTATACCTATACTAGAAATTGCTACTGCTTTATAACCAAAAATACTTTTACGAGAGTGTGTCGTAATAAGTTCACTGATTACACCAAAGCCAGGAAGAATCATAATATAAACTGCAGGGTGTGAATAAAACCAAAAGAAATTTTGGAATAAAATAGGATCTCCACCTAAATTCGAATCAAAAATTCCGATTCCAAGCAAGCGTTCCATTGCCACCAAGACTAAAGTAACAGCAAGCACTGGAGTTGCTAATACCTGAATAACACTTGTTGCGTAAATTGCCCAAACGAAAAGCGGCATTTTAACCCAAGTCATACCTGGTGCACGCATCTTATGAACTGTTACAATAAAGTTAAGACCTGTTAATATTGAAGAGAATCCTAAAATAAATGCACCAAAAACTGCAGCAACAACGGATGTAGAAGTTTCAGTACTGTAAGGTGTATAAAATGTCCAACCTGTATCAAGACCACCAAAAGCAATTGTGTACACAAGAAAAATTGCACCAATAATATAAATATGAAAACTCATTAAATTTAATTTTGGAAAGGCAACATCTTTAGCACCAATCATAAGTGGGAGCAAAAAGTTTCCTAAAGTAGCGGGTATTGAAGGAATAATTACGAGAAACACCATAATTGAGCCATGAAAAGTAAAGGCTTCGTTATAGTGATCGGCACTTATCATATAAGAGTTTGCTGTTGCATTAACTATTCTTTCTTGCATTAACTCAGCACGTAAAAGGATTGCAAAAAATCCTCCTACTAAAAAGAAAACAGAAATTGCGATAAAATACATAACGCCGATACGTTTATGATCTACAGTAAATAACCAGGATAAAAATCCTTTTTTTGCATTCAAATAATTAGAACCAGTATCATGATGCGATGTAAGCATATCCGCAAACAATACGGGTTTTCCCATATTTCGTTTTTCCATAAGCAAAACTCCTAAATATCCAAAAAATCTTATTCGTTATTTTTTCAGTGATTTAATATATTCAACCAGAGCATTCATTTCTTTTTCATTAAATTGCCCTTGATAAGATGGCATCACTGGAGGATAACCAACAACGACCCGAACATTCGGATCAACGATTGATTCACGAATATAATTATCATCAAATTTTAAAGTTTCTTTCTTACCATTTTTGTCGTTTACGGTTTGATTTTCACCATAAGCACCAAAAAGAGGGGGACCAACAAGTCTTGTTTTATCGGGAGTCACACTGTGACACGATGCACAAGCCCCTTTTCCTGCAAAGATTTTTTTACCAAGTTCTACAGGTGTAAGACCAGCTCCTTGCGCTGCAATCATAGCTTTATTGTATTCTTCTTCCGAAACCACTTTTACATAACGAACCATTTGTGAGTGTTTTGTTCCGCAATACTGAGTACATAAAATCGGATATTGTCCTTCTTTTTCAGCTTTAAACCAAACAACTGTGTATTGATTAGGTAACACATCGCGGTTTATGCGAAAATCTGGAATATAAAAACCATGAATAACGTCTGCAGAAGACATAGTTAATCTTACAGGTGTATTAATTGGTACAATTAAATCTGAAGTTTCTGCTCCCGATTTTTGATCAGTAAATAACCAGTCCCATTTTCTACCCGTTACTTTAACTTCCAACGCTCCTTGAGGGACAACATTCAATTTAATCCAATCGAAAAAACCCCAAACAAAAATTGCAACAAAAAGTAAACCTGGAATCACACTCCAAATGATTTCGAGTTTAGTATTTCCATGAATATTTGCTGTGCTTTCACCTTCTTTCCGCTTGCGATATTTCCAAGCGAAAAATATCATAAAACCAACAACAAGTACGAAGAAAAATACAGAAAGACTGTAAATAAAATAGAACAACGCATCTTGTCCACTTGTCATTGGCGAAGCATTTTGTGGCAACCAGAATGATCCTTGCCATGGTGTTGTTTCAGCCTTTACTATTTCTGACACGTTTCACACTCCCTAAATTGCCTTGCGCTTATCACGCCAAAAAAAGAATCCTAAAATAAGAAATAAACAAAACACTGTTATTGAAGCCCCAATGCGAAGCATTCCTACAGCAAATGCATCATATTTCCCAGATGTTGGGTTATAATGAAAGCATGTCAAGAGCACCTGATCCGTCGGGGAACCAATTTTATTCAAAGAAGCATCCATTAATGAAAACTTAATATCACGCACTTTATAAGTTATACCATAAAGATACCTTGATATTTTTCCTTCTGGACTGATAATAAATATGGCCGCAGCATGGGCAAATTCCTTACTTGCTGTATCATATTTAAAGTAAAAACCAACTTCATCTGTTAATTTTTTTATACTCTCATCTGAGCCAACATAAAACTGCCAATCAGCGTTTTTTTGCTCTGTAAGAGATAAATAATGATTCTGCTGTTCTTTTGCGATTTGTGGAGTATCTGTTGGGTCAAAGCTGACGGTTGCGATTTTAAAATCTTTTCCAATTTTCCAGCCCATTTCTTTCAATGTGTTTGCAAAGTTTACCAATTGCAAAGAACAAAGAGAAGTACAGCGATAATAATTGAGAGTTAAGATAAGAGGTTTGCCGTCTGCAAGCATATCGGAAAGTTTTGTTACTTTACCACTTGAATCTATAAATGTATTACTAAGATCAATCGTACTTCCAAGTTTTTCTGTAATAGTAACACCCTGCATAACAGTTGGTACTTTATTTAGTGGCATACCCGAACCCGTTGAGGGTCCTTTTGCATTTGGGAAAGGATTTCTTTCATCAAATGCAAATATTTCTTTACTCAGAATTGAGCAAAGAAATATTAAAAGGATTTTTATGCAAACAATATAAGACTTCAAAACAATAACTCCTGACTAATTACTATTTTGTTCTTGCACAAATTTCTTCATAGCTTGTGATACAGGAATTTGATAGTAACCATCATCTAATTTTTTATATGTCGATAAAATGGCTTCTTGCTGTTTCATAAATTCAATTCTATGCGGATCTGCCATTCCCGTTTCAACTTCTTTTTCACGAGATTCTGTTGCTTTCCAAAGAATTGTTGATGCAGCAATCGCAACAATTAAAAGAAACAGAAATGATAGAACAACTATAACGGTTGTAACTAACACGGGTGGACGATCGGGTTCATCTTCAGGTTCTGATCCCGCAGAATGATGCTCAGACGATAAGTTTTTTTGAAGACCTTTGATAAATTTTAACATCTCAATCCACCTTACACATTTTCATAAGTCATTGATTCTGAAAGACGAGGATCTTTTATCGGGACAAGAGCCTTTCTTCGAGTCACTGCAGCAAATAATGCGACAAAAAGACCACCAATTCCTAAAAAGCAGAATATATCAATTAAACCGAATTGAGGACCTTCTTCATATCCCGTTGGCACAATCAACCAGTAAAGATCGAGAAAGTGCATAAATAGCATCCACACCGCTACTAACAAAATTAGAGTTCGTGAACGCTTTGCTCTTCTTGCCATCAAAAATAAAAATGGAACTATAAAATGACCAACACAAAGTAACACAAATACATAAAACCAACCATGGTTTTCACGTATTCCATACCAAGCTGTTTCTTCCGGTATGTTACCATACCATATGAGCAGATATTGGCAAAATGCTGCATATGCCCAAAAACATGTGTGTCCAAAAAGAAGTTTGCCCATATCATGGTAATGTTCGACGGTAACAACATCTTTTAAAATTTGCACATTATGCATTATTCTTGTTGCAATTATTAAAGCAGCAAAAAATACCATGTAACAACTTGCAAAGAAATAAAGACCAAAAATTGTTGAATACCAGTGAGGATCTAAGGACATAATCCAATCAAATGCAGCAAATGTTACTGAAAATCCTAGAACAATCAAAAATGGATAGCTTGCATTTTGCAATTTATATGTAATTTCGTGATTACCTGATTCATCTTGTTGTGCGGAATATTTAGAAAAATAAACTGCTGCCCATGTAAATACGATCATATAGAAAATAGAGCGCACATAAAAAAAAGGAATATTTAAATACCATTGCTTTGATTGGATAATTTTATCAGATAGAGCATCATGACCTAACCAATGATGAAATAGAGTATGAGATCCAAACACCATGACAATAAGTAACACAAATAATAAAGGCATTGTCATGCTTATATTTTCAGCCAATCTTCTAACAACAACACTCCATCCGGCCTTGGTCGCAAATTGTATTAAAACAAAAAATACGGCACCAATTGCAATGCTTAAAAAGAAAAGCCACCAAACATGAAAAGAAAAGAAAAAATAGGTTGAATTGGAACGTCCTAGCATAAAAGCAATTAGAAGTGACGTTAATCCAATAGCAGTCCCAGTAAGAGGTAATTTTGAAAAAAAATGTTCTTGGGGTAAACGAGCATTTTCCTTTGTTAATGTAACTTTAGTGTGGCTGCCACTCATTGTTTATTACTCCAACCATTTTTAGCTTTTATATCCGAAGGTATATCTTCTAAACTTGCACGTCTTGTTAATTGCAATGCTCGAACATATGCGACAACAGCCCACTTGTCTTCAACACTCAATTGCGAAGCAAATCCAGGCATATTCCAATTGTTTACACCATTGTGAATGGCATCATAAATTTTACCTACAGGTAACGCGAGACGCTCTTTATCGTGTAAATTGGAAGGACGAATAGAACCTCCCGCTCTTTGAGTTACAAGCCCATTAGAATCGCCTGCATAGTCATGACAAGGTGAGCAAAATATGTTATAAGATATTTGTCCCCGTTGCATAACTTTATCATTAATTTCGATTGGTATTTTTTTAACCCAAACAGGATTTTGCGCAGTTGATTCAGGTTCTTTACCTTGATAAAGACGAGTGTTTGTTTTATCTTTACCAAATTCAACTGTTTCTAAAATTTGTGGACGATATGCACGACCATCTTTAAAATTTTCATTTTGAGATTGGGGCCCATACGAAGTTTGCTCAACCATATTTTGGATTGGTATTATAGGTGGCTCTTTACTTCTTTGCCCACGACATCCAATTAAAACGAGAGACAAAAAAGCCGCTCCTAAAATGGGTGACATTATTTTTATTTTACATTTTATCTGTGCCATATTTTTACTGCTCCACAAGTTCCACTTGAGTTGCGCCTAATTCTTTTAAGAATTCCACTGTTTTTACTGGATGGAATTTTGGATCAGTTGCTTCAATGGAAATAAAAAAACTGTCATCCGTTACTCGTTTAAAAGCTTCTGAGCGAAATAAAGAATGGTACCATTGCGGTAGTTTATTTAATGCAAGCATACCTACTAAACAAGCAATTGCAGCAGATAAAACCGCACATTCAAATCCAGGTAAAAAATAACCTAATAAACCTAAAAAAGGTTTTCCAGCAATAACCATTTTATAATCTACACCATTCATCCACATCCAAAGAAGAAATCCACCAATTCCAAAAATTGCAGATGTCCCACCTACAATCCAAGAAAGTTTACTCTGGGGAAGTCCCATTGCTTTATCTAAACCATGAATAGGAAAAGGAGAATGAGCATCCCATTTTATAAAACCTCTTTCTCGCACTTTTTCACAAGCATGATAAACTTCTGGAACGGTGTTAAACTGAGCAAGTGCTCCATATATCATTTTATTTGTACTCATATATCCTCCACCTTCATAATGCTTTTTATTTTTAACTTAATTCTGGATTAGCATTACGAAGTTTAGCGAGATAAGTCGTTCTTGGTTTTGTATTTAATTCACCAAAAAGTGCATAATTTCGACTTTGTTCTTTTAATTTAGATATTGCTGTTGAAGGATCTGCAACATCACCAAAAACAATTGCATTTGTTGGACATACGTTTTGACACGCAGTTGTTACTTCTCCATCAGGAATAATTCCATCATTGTTCTTTTTGAATTTTGAACGCGCAGTATTTATTTTTTGGACGCAATAAGTACATTTTTCCATAACACCACGGAAGCGGACTGTTACGTTAGGGTTCTTTTGCATCGCATAGAGAGGATTTCGTTCATCATCAATTTTACTGTAATTGAAGAAGTTATAGCGACGCACTTTATAAGGACAGTTGTTAGCGCAATAGCGAGTTCCAACACATCTATTATAAGCCATATCATTCAGACCATCTGGGCTGTGCACTGTCGCTGCAACCGGACACACAGCTTCACATGGTGCATTTTCACATTGTTGACAGTTCATAGGCTGATAGACTGTTCTTACTTCAGGATCATCTACATTGCCTGTGAAATAACGATCTAAACGAATCCATGACATTTCTCTGTTTTTAAATACTTCTTCTTTTCCAACCACAGAAATATTATTTTCAGATTGACACGCAACAGAACATGCATTGCAACCAATACATGTATTTAAATCAATGGTCATTCCCCATTGTTGACGCGCCCATTTTCTCTGCGCTGGGTCTTTTGGAAATTTAAATAAATTATTTTTTTGTTCTTCCAATGGCAATAATTCATAATCAAGAACAAATTCTGGATTAGCTTTAAAATCTTTTAAAGTTGTTTCTCTCACCGCAGGTGGGCGATCTTCTACAAGGCCTGGTGTGCCACTCATTGATCCATGCTCTTGAGTTGAAACAAGTGAATATTTTTTACCTGTTTTTTCAACTTTTGCACCTGATCCGTACCATGAGTCAGAGCTTCGAATTAAATTGGCATTAAATCCACAGTCTTTAGCAACTTTTCCAAACTTTCTACCATATCCTAATTGCAGAATACCTGTAAAATCAGCAACTCCTGGAACTTCCCAAACAGCGACATCGATACTTCTGTTACGATATGTCACTCGCACCAGATCCACTTCAGATTTCCCTGGTTTTGGTTTTGCTTTTAAACCCAAAGCTTTAGCTGTTTTCGGACTGATAAGTAGAGCATTGTCCCAGACTAGTTTGTGCACGGGATCTGGTAATTCTTGCATCCAAGCGTTATTAGAGTAACAGCCATCATAAACTGTTCTGTCTAAATAAAACTCAATATCAATAGATTTATCATTAGGCTCTTCAGTACGAATAGATTTAGAATAATCCGTTGAAAATTGAGAATAAGAATAATTTGTCGATGATATAATTTCTTTTTTGATTTCAGAAATAAAACCACTACTTAACGAATGCCGCCAAATATTTTCAAATCCAATTGGATTGCCTAATTTTCTTTGCCAAAATTGTTTAACATAATTATAACCAGAGATTTTATGATCAAGATGTATTAAATAATTCACAAAAGAATATTCATCACAACAATCATCAAAAAGTGGTAAAATGAGAGGTTGTCTTATACCCACAGTTCCATCAGAAGATCGAGTGTCTCCCCATGACTCAAGGAAATGCGTTTTAGGAATATAATGTGAACAAATACTTGCTGTTTCATCCGGACTAAAACCTAAATAAAAACTATTTTTAATTTTTGAAAGGAGTTCCGGAAATTTTAAATCCGAAGCTAACGAATATGCTGGATTGCCATCAATAATAATTATATTGTGTAAATTATTTCCTTCAATTGCAGCTTTAAGATTAGAAAAAGAAGAATTATTTTTAACCTTAGAGGTATCATTAACTAAATTAACAGTTTTTCCTATTGCATTTAAAGAAACATTTATCGCAAAACCTAACGAATGCATCCATGCAGGTTGTCGATCTCCAACAATTACAAGACTTCCGCCTTTGTTATTGAAAAGATCTTTAGCGCATGCTTTAATCCATTTTTTGAGACCATCAGAGAAATCAAATTTATTTTCAAAATATTTACTAATTTCTGCAGGGAAATGAGCACCTAATACTGAAAGTTCTGAAGCCAATGCAATTAAAAATTCACCAATCTTACCGCTTCTTAACGTATAGCGATGATCCGACGCTGTGCCAGTGATACTAAAATTCGACTCAACGCTATAAAGTCTATTCATCGTTGAATTTGCATTAATTACTTTTCTTTTTTCAGCAAATTCTCTCGCATTTTTTACACTGTCACCTTCGTTCCCCATGAAATCTGAATCAACTGCTAAAATTATATTTGCATTGAGAAAGTCATATGAAACATCTGCGGAAGTATTCGCAACTTGAGACAATCCTAATTTTCTATTTTTTGAATAATTAGTATCTTGTTCAATCACAATTGCTTTGGCATATTTTAATTTGAATTCTTCAATTAACGCAGCAAACGATGGCGAAGAATTTGCAGAATAAATTAAAGCAAGATTTTCACCACTATTTTTATGTGCTTGGTTTAATGTAGAAGAAAGCTCTTTAAAGATATCCTCTTTACTTGCAACTTTTCCTGAAATTAAACACTTTTGACCCCGATCAGGATCATACATATTTAAAATTTCAGCTTGGGCATAGGAATTAGATGAACCGATTTTACTTCCAGTAATTGGATTACTTGTAATATGTTTAGAATTACCATCAATTTTTGTAGGTCTGCCATCTGTACTTGTCACTAATAAACCGAGAACTCCTCCACCAATTTGTGCAGAAGTGGCAAAATTCTTCGGCACGCCAGGAAGTGTGTCTTCTGGTCTATGATTTTCTGG
Organism: Fluviispira vulneris; assembly: GCF_014281055.1. Classification (NCBI taxonomy): domain Bacteria; kingdom Pseudomonadati; phylum Bdellovibrionota; class Oligoflexia; order Silvanigrellales; family Silvanigrellaceae; genus Fluviispira; species Fluviispira vulneris. The sequence goes on from NZ_JACRSE010000003.1 coordinate 108,078, forward strand.
ATAAACGTGCTCTTTAGGCCTTCTAATACAGCCCGTAGATGTGACTCCAGCTAATGCAAGTGATGCACCAATAATTCCTAAGAATTTTCGTCTATGAACGCCTGGGCGCATCTCAAGTTCGCTGGCACCGTGAGGAAATTCACGCTGAAGTTTAGAAATAAATTCAGGTGATTGTTCTAAATCCTCAATGCTGCGCCAATGTGTTTGTTTTTTTTGTTCATCATTGGAATTGAACTGTGTCATGTTGCAAACTTTCCAATCAAAATTTGTTACTTTACGAATGCTCAAAAAAGCATTCGTTTAAAAATCAATAGTGACAAGCCCCACAAGCTTGTGGGCCTTGAATTAATTTACCTTTATAATCTGGATCTTTTAAAGGATCATATCCTTCTGCATGTGGATTATAAATCATATTTTTTAGTTCACTCTGCGGTCTGATATTAGGTAATGGATTTCTGTGACAATCAAGACACCACCCCATACTCAACGGAGATGCCATACGCACAGTTTGCATTTTATCCACTCTATCATGGCACGACACACATCCCACACCAGCAGTTAAATGCGCGCTGTGATCAAAATGTGAATAACGCGGCAAAGCATGAACTCTAACCCAAGGAATTGGGGTTTTATTTTCATAACTTTCACGTAATACTTTTAGTCTTGGACTGTCTTTTTTAACTTTATTATGACAACCCATGCATGTGTCTGTTGGAGGAATAGGTGAAAAAGATGTTTTTTCGACCCCAACATGGCAATAGCTGCAATCAATACCCATTTGTCCTGCATGAAGCTGGTGACTAAATGCAATCGGTTGATCAGGCTCATAACCAACTGCCAAAAATTTTGGCGAAAAATAGTACCAAATCCCTGCAACAATCGCTATCAACAGTAACGAAACACCTATACCAGCGTATAGAGGAATTCGGTTTGTCCATTTTGGAAATATCGGTTCCACGGCACCACCCAAATAAAAGCAAAACAAATAATAAATAAAAAAAAATCAAAAAACGGATCGGATACAAACTATAAAATAGTTTACTGCATATTCAAGAAAACTCGAATGTGCTGCAACCTTTAGTTGCGGAAGAGTTCTAACGGATCACGACAAGACGAGCAAGAGCTCTATCCTAGATCATCAAAAAGAATTTTTAAACTCGTATGCAATCAACAAGATAAAATATCCTCTTTCAAAAGATCTCTTGTCAAGTAAACGAACAAAAGAGTGGCGAAAATTAATGAGAATGATTCTCAATTAGAACTCTTGATAAAAAAATAAATCAACTTTTTTTAAATTAATTATTAAGAATGAGAGTGACAAATCTATCAATAACTAAAGCAAAAACCAAAACCGGTAAGTAAACAAGAGACGCCAAAAAGAATTTGCGTGGCCAATTTGGCATTAGGTCTTTTTTTAATCCGATAATACTCAAACGCAAAAACCAAATTCCTAAAGCAATCGCAATTATGAAATAAACCAGACCACCAACTTTTAAAGGAACAAGCAAAAAACTGATGAGAATCAATGCTATAGACCAGAAAAAAGCCTGAGTTTTTGCAACCTGATCTCCACGCACAGCTGGAACAACTTTTATATTTGCTTTTGCATAATCATCTTTATGATAAATAGCTATAGCTATGAAATGGGGCATCTGCCATGCAAATAATACTCCAAATAAAGCCAATCCAGCTAAATCTATTTGATTATTAACAGCAGTCCAACCTAGCAACGGTGGCATTGCACCCGGAAATGCACCTATCACTAATGCCAAAGGAGTTTTAGATTTTAATGGAGTGTAAATTAAACTATAACTTGCTATTGCAGCAAAAGATAATATTGCAGTCAAAGAATTTACAAAAAAAGATAAAATAAAAATACTTAACATTCCAAGAATGGTTGCATAAATAAGTGCGTTTTTGACTTTAACCCGACCCATTGCAATTGGACGCGCTCTTGTTCTTTTCATAAGTTTATCAGAATTACGTTCATAGATCATATTGAACGTATTTGCAGATGCTACAGATAATGCAGTACCAACAAGTGTCATAATAAATGATAATAAACTAATATTACCCGGAGCGAGAACAACACCACCAGCGGTCATTATAATACAAAAAAATGTTATCCGTGGTTTACAAAGTTCAATATAATCTTTAAAAGTAGAATTTTTTTTAGACATTTTATATTTGATTTCCAAAATTCTTTTTAATGATTTTGTGCAGTTTTCTTAGCAACAACTTTGCAATAATCTGCAATTGTTTGCCAAGTATCTGCACAAGCCTTTTTCTGACGCTTAAGTTTTTTGTCATGCATATAAGGAGCACATTGTTTTGCACCAAAATTATAACCGTAAATTTCTTTTCCATATTGGGAACAATCAGCTGATTTATCACTATTTGCAAGACATACTTTAACTAATCTTGGAACAGTATCATCACAAAGTTGAGTCATTGCATCACATTTTTGAAACCAAGATAATGTTTTTTCTGCACAACCATTAAGAGAAAGTTGAGCTGAATCTTCTTGCATTTGAGAGAGTGATTGAGTGATTTCCTTTGAAGAATACTCGTAATTTCTAAAAACAACCCATCCAAGAATAATAGCAAGTACAAATAGACCAATTACTAAGGGAACACCTAAATCTCCCTTACGTCTAAATGCACCGTTATCTTTATTTTGCATTACTCCACTTCCTAATTTAAATTTATAATCTTTAAAAAGAAAAATTGTATTATGCGGCTCAGCCGTTCGAAAGTAGCCTTAGCCTATTCATGACACAATTGCCAGAAATAACCATTCTCTTTTTTCCGTAAAATCTCTGGCGAGTCAAATTCAACGATACAACCTCTATCCATAACTAAGACTCTATCGCAATCAAAAACGGTCGTCACTCGATGAGCTATTGTAATAACTGTACATTTTGAAAAAACCTGTTGAATTATTCTTTGAATAATCCCATCTGTTTCAAAATCGAGGCTCGCAGTTGCTTCATCTAATATAAGAATTTTATTCTCGCGTAAAATTGATCTGGCTAAACAGATCAGCTGCCTTTGACCAATACTAAAATTGCTTCCACATTCTAACACAGGAGTGTCTAAACCTAAATTTAATAACTCAGGCAGAGCTTTCTCGATTTGAGCATAAGCAACAGCTTCCCATATTTTATTATTATCAAATTCATGAAAAGGATCTAAATTCTTACGCAGAGTACCAGTAAATAAAATCGGATCTTGTGGTATTATTGATATACTTTTTCTAAGAGCAGTTAGCGATACATCACTAATATTTTTCCCATCAATTATAATTTTACCTGACAATGGCTCTACACAACGAAACAGCGCATTTATTAAGCTACTTTTTCCTGCTCCTGTTCTTCCAACAATACCTATTTTTTCACCTTCATTAAAATGAAAATTAATGTTTCGCAAAATTGGTTTCATATTATTTTCATATTTTAAAACAATATTTACAAAAGATATTTCTCCTTTAATTGGCCAATCTTTTTCAGGAATATCACCATTATATTTTTCTGGTAAAATCTTTGAATAGTTTGAAACTCTCTCAATTGAATTCATTCCAGATGCAAGCTCAGCATACATTCGAACTGACCAATTCAAAACTGAGTTGATCATCAATGAATAAGTAATAGCCATACCTAGCAAACCTGTATTTATATAAGAATGTATAGCTAATGAGGTAACAACAGTTAAAAATAAAATACCACAACCGATAAATTCGACTCTTAACGCCAACCATCTATTGAGGGAAATAATAGTATAATAAGCTTTTTGATTTTTTTCAATTAAATCTATATTTTCATAGATAAATTTTTTTTGAACTTGATATATTCGAATACTCTGTATTCCTGCAAGAGTCTCTGAAAAGTATGCATAAACTGGACTTCTTGTTACAGAATCAAGCCTTCTTGCTTCTATTGAAGATGAAAAATACATCGATTGAATACTATAGTAGATAAATAAAATTGGAATAATACCAAAAATACAATATGGACTAATAAATATTAGAATAAGAATTGTTGAGAATATTGTAAAAATCGAAGCAAAAAACTCTTGAAAGTTCTGTGGTAAGTAAAGGTCGATATTTTCTAAATCTTTTCCAAATCTATTCAATATTCGCCCAATAGGATTGCTATTAAAAAATTTTAATGGAGCATAGATTACACCGTCGAACAATTTATCATGAAAATTTTTAGCAGCTAAAACCCCATTTTTCAATACAGAATAAGATCTTAAATATGAAAAAATAATTCCCAATATACCCAAAGAAAAATATGTTATCAGAAAATAATTTTCCGTTAAAAATCTATTCGCACTCCAATAACCTAGCCAAGCATCTGCTAAAGCTGAAAAAATTTCTTTGAACAGAAACAAGAAAAACATTACATATATAAATAACCCAGGTACAATTGCTTTAATGTATGTGGTGTAAAAGTTTTTATCGATTTTTCCAAAATTTCTATCTTCATCCATTATAATCTTCTGAAATTGAAGCTTTTCATTATTCTGCTCATCAAATTCATGCATATTCAAATTTATATCAGAAAAGTTATTTCTTGAATTGTTATTGTTTAAATTAGAGTTTATCATCCCTCTCATCAAATATTTATTCTTCTCTTTTGATTTTACGCTATAAAACATGTCTATTTTGTTTTCGTTCTGAGGGTTAGATGCTATTTTTTTTATTAGTCCATTTTCCATATAAATTACTTTATCAGCAAATTTTGTATATTCATGTTTGTGTGTGACTAAGACCCTGGTTTTATGCTTAAGCTCTAACAAAATACTTCTTTCAAAAATGATATCGCTCGTATTAGCATCAATAGAGCTAAAAATATCATCAAATAAGTAAATATCAGAATCATTATAAATTGCTCTTGCAATATTTACTCTTTGTTTTTGTCCGCCAGATAGATTAACCCCATTTTCACCAATTTCTATTGAATCACCCGCTTCAAAATTTAAAATATCATTTTCTAAAGCTGCACAATAAATACTCTTATGATATCTATCAAAATTCTCATCATTCTTAAAAAGAATATTTTCTTTTAATGTCTTATTTATTAACCATGGCACTTGAGGTACATAAGAAATTTTACCATTGTATTTAATCTTACCATTTATTTTTATTGCTTCGCCCAAGATTGCGTTTAAAAGGGTAGTTTTTCCACAACCAACCGAGCCTACAATTATTACAAGTTCGCCAGAAATAATATTTAAATTACAATTTTTCAGACAGAAAATTGAATCATCTGAGTTTTTAAACGAAGCATCTTTAAAAATAATATTACCTTTTGGTATTGAATCAGTTTGAAAGTTTTCTTTCTTTTCTGCTAGAGACATAAAATTCTGAATTCTTTTTAAGGAGACAGATGCATCTATAAGATTTGTTATTACTTGTGGTAGTTGTGTCATAATAGGTTTTAATAAAGAAAATAATGCTATCGATGAAAATATAACAGATAAACTTAAGTTATTATTAAGAAGGATCGAAAAACCAAAGGTCATGATTGCAAAAATAATTGGTGTTGCAATAAATATCGTATTTAAAACCGCTGAATTTTTTGCTAACAATTTTAAAAAATTGAGCTCCTTTTCTCTCTCTCTTAAAACCTCTTTAGTGAAGAATTTTTCCCAAGTGTAATACTTTATTATTTTTATACTATTTAGAATATCACTCATATATGAAACTCTTAAATCACTTATATTTAAAAGTTCTTTTTTAATATTGAATATTTTTTTTGATAACTTAAAAGACAATAGCAATAATAAAAAAAACATAAGTATGGCAGGCAAAACAGCAAAACCAATTGCGTAAAATAATATGCTGATAATTGCTATAAGCTGAATAGGCAATACCCATAAGTGATGAAACTGTGAAGCAAAATTATAGATTCTAGCATTGTCAATTACCATTAAATTTACGATCTCTCCACTTTTTAAGCGATCGCGAGTGTCTTTAGATAAATTTAATGATTTTTCATAAATAATCCCACAAATAGATGCTTTTAATCGACATCCTAAGCGTAAAACAATATGATATGAATGCTGAACAAGCATATTTGCTAAAAAAACAATTAAACAGATTTTTATTGATAAATATATTCCTCTTACTATATTTATGTCGTTTTCTTGAATATGTAATATAATATCTTTCAAAATAAAAGTAACATATATATTTAAAAATAAGCTTAATAAACATATAAATGATACCAGTATTACTTTTTTTAAATGTAAATCTAAGAGTGATATGAGTAATGCATTTTTCTTTGAAAAATTTTTTTTATAAGCATATTTTAAATTTAAATAACTTGCTTCTATATTGTCAAGCTTAGGAATATCAAGTAAATCATTTTCTTCTAACGGTTTTTTTTTGCCTAGACGAACAATTGGATTCACCCAAAGAAAAAGAATCCGAGAAAAAAATGTAGATGAGTCTTCATAGTTTTTTTTTGATTTTATCATAACAGCTCTTTATCTTCCTATATGATTATTAAAATTTACCAAATAAGAAGAAAAAAGTCAGTCAGACGAACTCTTATTCCATTGCTAAAGTCAAAAGTTCATGAGGCGAGTTGATAGTATAATCGGGAATTATGGAACCGTAGCTTGTATTGTATCCGAACGAACACCATATTGTCTTTGCACCAAAAGCCTTCCCTGCCTGAATGTCACCTGCGCTATCTCCAACCATGTAAGCTTTGTCATTTTCAAAAGAAAAATTGTTGCGCTTAGCTGAAATTTGCAAAGGTAGGGGACTGGGTTTCATTTCGGCGCAACTGTCGCCACCCATAACATCCGTAATATATTGATTTATCCCTAAACTTACCAAAAGTGCTCTAGAATGCTTTTCAGGTTTATTAGTTATCACAATTATTTTTGATTTTTTAGCTAATTCTTCCAAAACAATTTTAATATTCTCATAACAAAAACTCGATATACAAATATTTTCTAGATAATGTTTCTCATATTCTGTTTTAACTTTTTCATAAGCAATTTCATATTGAGAACAGGTTGAAAAATAATCATCAAAGCATGAAAGATATAAATCATGCATCCCCCGATTGACATGCTTTTTTATATCATCAATTTCTCTTAGATTTAATCCTAATATTTCTCTAACAGCATTAACTGAACGAGACATATCTTCGCGAGAATCTTCAAGGGTTCCATCAAGATCAAAAAAATAATAATTCATAGATCTACCCTTTATTTATCTTTTGTCTTTCTAAATCTTCTATACTTCCCCGTCCATCACCAAATTCAGTGACGCTACGTTCGCCGGAACGACTCCCCTTAAAAGCCTTAAATGGTTTCGAATTATGTGAAATAGCCTCATGTGGAATCCCTGGTGGAATAATAACTATATCACCTGCTTCGATTGTGATAGGAAATTCTGCGAAGTGAAATGTGATACACCCCTCAACTGCAGCACGAATCTCTTCATAATTGTGAGCATGGCTACTCCGCTCAAACCAAGGAGGACACGTTTGCAAATCATAAGCTTTAAATCCTAAACTAATTAATTCATTTTTCATCAGTTCTTCTGTAGGATCTACTTTATGAGGCCATTTATATAATACAATTCCATTTGGTAACTTAAATTGATACATAACTTTACTCCAAATAAAATCCCATTACAGGGAAGTGTAAAATAATATCTCAAATTCTTAAAAAGGGTATTTCACTTTTGGCGGACTGTCTCTAAATTTTCGCACTGCAATAAAAGTTTCTAAGCTACTTTTAGTAGATAAAGTCTTTCTCAAATTGGGATCATCCCAACGCAATAAACTATTTAATATTTTTTCTTCTGACATTAAACAAGGTATTGTGGGTAAATTTTTTTCTCTTAACGAAATTATGTTTTGTATTTTAGCTTTGATATTTAAATTCTGTGGTTCAAGGCATTCAAGAATCAAATAATTTTCCAATGTATATTCATGAGAACACCAAACAAATGTATTATCAGGCACGGAGTCACGAATAAAAGAAAGTGAGGAAAACATTTGTTCAAAAGTGCCTTCAAATATTTTCCCACAACCTCCAGAAAATATAGTGTCACCTATAAATAAATGACTCTCACCATTTTTCAAAAGAAAATGATAGCAAATGTGACCCAATGTATGTCCAGGAACATAATAAATATTTGCAATTTCATCCGCAAAATTAATTTTATCACCATGTTTTAAGAAAAAATCTTGCTTACCAATTCTTCCAGAATCCTTTTCTCCTGCATATACTTTAACATTTTTATAAAATTCACAAAGTTTTTTATTCCCACCAATATGATCAGCATGATGGTGGGTGTTAAAAATATGAGTTAATTTTAGATTATTTGTTTCTAAGAATTGGATTACTGGTTTTGCTTCTGCTGGATCTATAACGGCTGCTTCTGATTTTAATTCATCAATTAATATAAAAATATAATTGTCATTTAAAACAGGAAGCAGTTCGATTTTCATAGTTAAACTCTATTTGAATTAAACTTACTTAATAGATCAGTTAGACTTGCAGGTTTTTCAGGCTCTTTATTCATAGAGCGATTGCTATTCTCTTGTGAATTATTTTTTCTTGGAGAAAAGCTTGTTGCCTGATTTCTTCTGTTATCATCCCTTCCTTTATTATTAAAATTAGATCGGGAATTCTGTTCAGTTGAAGCACCTGAGCGATTAGACTGATTCTGAGTATTGTTTGTTACATTATGTGTATTTTCTTCACAAGCGCGCTTAGAAAGAGATATTCTTTTTCTTTCTTTATCAATACCGATAACCTTAACTTTCACTTGTTGTCCAACAGTTATCGCCTGTGATAAATCTTTAATAAATTGATTTGAGAGTTCAGATATATGAATTAAACCATCTTGATGAACCCCAATGTCAACAAAAGCTCCAAAATTTGTTACATTAGTTACAGTCCCCGTTAAGACTTGGCCTTCTTTCAAATGATTAAAGTCGCGCACTTCACGGTTGTAAGATTGTTTAGCTCCTTCTTCACGAGGATCTCGGCCTGGCTTTAACAGCTCTTTGACAATATCTTGTAAAGTTGGCAATCCAACTTCTTCTGTTACATAATTATCAAGTTTAATTTTAGAAATTATCTCTCTTTTACCCAATAGTTCATTAACTGAAATAGATAAATCAGATGAAATTTTTTCAATAATAGAATAAGTTTCTGGGTGAACACCTGTGTTATCAAGTTTATTTTCACTTTCCGGAATTCTTAAAAATCCTGCAGACTGCTCAAATGTTTTGGAACCAAATCCCATGACTTCAAATAATTTTTTTCTATCTTTGAACTCTCCATTTGCATCTCTATGTCTAACAATGCTTTTTGCTAAACTTGGCCCAATACCTGCAACATAAGAAAGAAGACTTGGACTAGCAGTATTTAAGTTAACACCAACATAGTTCACACAACTCTCAACAACTTCGCTCAATTGTTTCTTTAAACGACTTTGATTTACATCGTGTTGATATTGGCCAACCCCAATGCTTTTGGGATCGATTTTTACAAGTTCAGCAAGCGGATCTTGAAGTCTACGCGCAATACTTACGGCTCCGCGATAAGTGATATCGAGATCTGGAAATTCTTCACGTGCAATGTCACTCGCTGAATAAACACTTGCTCCGGCTTCGTTTACAATTACAATTCGCGGATTTAATGCTTTATCAGTTGCCAATGCTTTTTCAACAAAAGCTTCCATTTCGCGACCAGCTGTTCCATTTCCAATTGAAATCAATTCAACTGAATGTTTTTTTATTAAATTTAATAAAATATCAACTGAATTTTTGTTTTTTGGTTTATCAAGATCTTCATCATGGATTGGATAAATAGTTGAGTAATCAAGAAGTTTCCCTGTCCCATCAACAACAACTATTTTACTTCCTGTTCTTAAACCTGGATCTATTCCTAAAACAATACGTTTTGGAATTGGCGGGAGTAATAACAAATTCCGTAAATTCTTTCCAAAAACAAAAATAGCTTCTTCTTCAGCAAATGTTTTTGTTTCTAAACGCAATTCAGTCTCAAGACTTGGAGAAATAATTCTTGTGTAACTTTCTGATATACACTCTGTTAAAAAGTTTTTCACAACATCTGAAGCTGTGCTTTTTATAACGTGGCTTGCAATCATTGATTTTGGTATTTCAATATCAAAATCAAAAGTAACTTTTAAAATTTCTTCTTTTTCACCACGGCGAAGAGCCATGAGTCTATGGGCTGCAATTGACTTAGCAGGTTCAGTAAAAGAATAATAATTGTTATATTTTGTTTTCTTATCTTTATGTTCTTCTCTAACTTCAGATTTAAAAATTGCATTCTCATACATCCAATGACGCAATTCTTTTCTCATCTCTGCAATTTCAGATACATTTTCTGCAATATAGTCTTTTGTACCTTGTATAACTATTTCTAAATTTGTAAGATCATCATGTTTACCAATATATGCAGAAAATAAGGGTGCTAAATCGATAAGTGAAGATTCTTGCTTTAGTATTTCTTCTGCAAGTGGTGCTAAACCTCTTTCAGAAGCAATTTGACCTCTAGTACGCTTTTTAGGTTTAAATGGTAAATAAAGATCTTCAAGATCAGATTTTACTTTGCAAGAAAGAATTTTTGCTTGTAGCTCAGGATTTAATTTACCTTGTTCTGTAATCGATCTGAGTATTGCATCTTTTCTTTCGTTCAAAGCAAAGATATATTCGAATTTATCGCGAATATCTCGAATTTGAACTTCATCAAGGCCGTTTGTTACTTCTTTCCTATATCGAGCAATAAATGGTATTGTGCAGTCATCAAGGATAAGATTAAGAGTATTTTCAACCTGATTTTTAGGTAATTTTAAATCATTTGAAATATCTGATAATATTTCTTGAGTGAGAAGAATTTCTTTTATAGCCATAATAGTTACTCGCAATTTATGGTAGCTGGACAATGCTTTCCGCTCTAAGGGAAAGCAAAACACACGACAGACACTACACTTTTTTTTTACAAAAAAAAACCGCTTAAGCGGTTTTTTAAAATTATTATCCGTTTTTATCAGATATTATTTTGCAGAATTTACAAGTTCTGTTCCAGAAAAGAAATACGCAACTTCAATTGCAGCATTTTCGAGAGAGTCTGAACCATGTACAGTGTTTTCACCAATACTGAGGCCAAAATCCGCACGAATTGTTCCCTTATTTGCCTTTGAAGGATCTGTTGCCCCCATGAGTTCACGGTAAGCTGAGACAGCGTTTGCTCCTTCAAGAACGGATACAACCACAGGGCCAGAAGTCATATATTCACAAAGTTCGCCAAAGAAAGGACGGGCTGAGTGAACTGCGTAGAATTGCTCAGCTTCGCGACGAGACATGTGCATTGTCTTCGTAGCAACAATGCGAAGCCCACTTTCTTCTATCTTAGTGAGAATTTTGCCTATAATATTTCTTTTTACACCATCTGGCTTGATGATTGAAAAGGTTCTTTCCATAATTATATACCTCTTAAATTGATAAAGAAAGCAAAGTTTAATAAACCCGTTCGGAGGCTATTTTTAAAATAGCTCTGGTGTCAATAGAAAACAGAGAAAATAAGAAAATCATTTTGCTTTCGTCTCAAGTTGGAAGCTACTTCTCCCCAATAGACTCTTTCATTATAAAGTCCTGTAAAATATGCAACCATATACGGGGACGAGGATTACCTTCATGTGAATCCCGAATAATTTCCTTTAAAATACGAATCAAAAAACAAAAATTGAATAAATCTTGAGAAGTTTCTGAACTCTTAGGTTTTAACTGAGAAGAACCTATATTTTCATCTAAACTATTATTATAAAACTTAAAAAAAGTAGATTCTATTTCTTTTAATGTTGGCAAATATTTCTCTGGCATGACTACTTCGGAAATTTTAACAGAATTAAAATTATCCATTTTTATATTCATATTGTCTTCAATATCTGTTAATGATGCATAATATTTCCGTTCAGTAAAATACCAAGCAAATCTGAGGCTCACGATTATTGAAGCTATATCTTTTAAACACGGTTGTTTTAGTCTGCGATAAGTAGGATCATCAAAATGATCTGATTCATAATCAAGTAATATAAGGCCATCTTTACCAATTAAAATCTGACCAAGATGCACATTACCATGATTTCTTATTCGCAAACCAAGGTCATCTGCATGTTTAATTTTTTCAATTATTCTTTCAACAAAGCTAGGAAGTAAATAAAATACCCCCGAATAAATAGGATATATCTCTTGCATTTCTAAAACTTTTTTCATTCTTTCATGCAACTTTTCAATTAAGATATCAAGCCATCTTGTCTTAGTCTCTTCTGTATTTTGTTCTGGTGCTAAATCTGTACCCCGTGGGGCAATAACCATTGCCTTATGAAAGTCTCCTAAAACACGCCCAAGCGATTCGATTATATTTAAAACTTGGTTCCAAGCTTCTTCAGAGGACCGCTCCTTTAATTTTTTTGGGAAACGAGCTTTATGCAATAAAGAAACGATCTGTGGGAATAAAGTACCATTATTTTGAATATATTTAACGCCTATAGCTATATGTGACTTTTTAATATTATGGGAATTATATTCAAATACACTTATTAGTTTAGCAAAATTTAAAAATATATTTTGACTGCTTAAATAACTTAACAGCTCAACTTCAATTGATTGAGGATGCTCTTTTTCAATAGTTCTAAATATTTTATAAGCTATTTGAAAATCCAAACGCACACAGGTATTTTTCGCATCACTCCAAATCCCTATAGCAATAAAGCTTGGCTCTCCCGTGCTTTTTTTGTGAAAAAAAGTACCTTTTTTTGCCGTTGGTAAAGGATTCTTTTGCTTCTGTGACAAGCGCCATGATTCATAAAAATGTCCATCTGCAGAAGCATCTCTTAAGCTCCACGGAGAAATCGTAATCAGATCTCCGTCCTCACTGTATCTCGCTAACCGAAATGGTAAAACATATAAGTCAGAAATTCCTTCGAATTCAATTATAAGAAAACCAGCAGCCCCTTGTGCACTGGTCTCAAATAAACACAGATCGAATACTTTGCCTTTAGGTTCTTTTAATTGTTTAAATGGAAAATTACTCTGTTCTAACCAAGTTTGGTGCGAAATAGCCTCTACAAGTTTCTCAATAATTTCAATAAAGGCATTCATATTTATTTTTCTTAAGTTAGTCTGTTACGATAACATCTTCTAAATCAGGGAATTCTTCTAATATATAATTAGAAATTGACTCAGATGTATAAGCTTGTATAGAGCAACTCCCACAAGATCCTGAGAGCTCCAAAGTTAAAATATTATTATCAAGGCTAATAATATTAACCTCTCCACCATGTGCAGCCACACCTGGTGATATTTTTTCATCTATAAAACTTTTTACATTATTATACTGAACTGAGTTTTTCATACAAATTGACTACCTTTTTTAAAGTCTAACAACAAGCTGAGAATGCTTATTATAGGAGCCGCCTAACTTACTAAGAAAGTTAACCCTTAAAATATTAGCATAGTTTGGTTCATGACGGAAGACTTGCACTGAAAAGTATATCGTGTTGCAATAAATTTAGCCGATATTTTCTATGATGTAATCTAAATATTTATAAATTTTTGTGAGGAAATTCATGGCTATTGCTCCAAATTCGAGCAAATTCAAATTCAAACCATTAATACTATTCATTAATTTTCTCATAAGCCAAAATATTTTTGCCTCATATTTTCCTCTAGAATTTGAAGAGGTTAACCCTTTACCGTTTAGTTTGAATAGTTTCCCCACAGCTCTCTACAATCTCAGCGGCTTACCTATCAATGCTTTACAGGTTTTGAATGACTCATATCGTTTAAGAATGCAAAAACAAATCTCTGATTTATGTCAAAGAGTTGATTACACTTACAAAAAACTTGATTGGGGTAAAAGCCCCTGCTTTTCCTTACCTTTAACCTATAATTATGTGAGTGAAAATGGAAAACCGTTAGTATACTGGGAGTTTGCAGATAATTCATCTGGTTTTGATGAAAGCCAAAGACGCAATGTCACTCTCATTTTAGGAGGAGTGCATCCAGATGAACTCACACCAGTTCATCTGGCATTCCAATTTGCAGAAGCCTTAAATAAAAATCCTAACCTATATAAAGATTCAAGAGTTATCATTGCACCACTTGTGAATCCAGACGGATTTTTTGCAAATCCCCCTAAAAGAACGAATGCTAATGGAGTTGATTTAAATAGAAATTTCCCAACAACCACTTGGAGTAAATACGCTTATCAAATATGGTATAACTCAAAAGATCGGGATAAGAGAAAGTTTCCTGGAAGATTTCCGAACTCTGAGCAAGGAACACGCTTTCAAGCAGACTTAATAAACAAATTTCAGCCAAATAAAGTTATATCTATTCATGCTCCCCTTGCATTTCTCGACTTAGATTACGAAATACCTAAACTTCTAACAATTGGACCACAAACTGAGCAACAGAAAAAGGCTCGCAATTTAACAGAGCTTCTATCTAGAAGTGCTGGCAATTATAAAATAAAAGACTTTGGAATTTATCCAGGTAGTTTAGGTAACTATGCAGGTAATGAAAGAGTAATTCCAACCATAACTTTAGAATTGAGTAGCAGCAATCCTAAACTTGTGAAGAAATTTTGGCGGGATTTTTCTCCTGGAATTTTTAAAGCACTTAAATATGAATTTAAAAAACATCAATTAGATGATCTTCAAGCCTCTGCTCTCTGGAAAACCCTGAATTGAGAGCAATATCTTAATCTTCTCCAACTAAAACTTGAAATTTTTTACCTACTTGTTAAATAAAACAAGCTATCGTCATTTGATTGTTTATAGCATTTAAAAATTCAAATCACATACTGGATCTAAGACTCATGCCTCTAAAATTCGATTACATTGCCAAAGATCCCCACTCAGAAGCAAGACGCGGACGAGTCCACACAGCTCATGGAACCATCGAAACCCCCGTTTTTATGTCAGTAGGAACTTTCGGAGCGGTGAGAACCCTTGATCACACTGAAGTCGAAGAGATAGGCGTGCAAATAATTTTAGGGAACACATACCATTTGTATCTGCGTCCAGGGCCAGAAATTTTAAAAGATGTTGGCGGTTACCATAAACTCATTGGCTGGAATAAACCCATTTTAACAGACAGCGGTGGATTCCAAATTTTCTCCCTGCCACACCAAAGGGTTATTGGTGAAAAAGGAGTTACATTTAAAAGTTATATTGACCAAAGTTATAAGCGTCTCACACCGGAAAGTGACATTGCCTTTCAAGAAACTATTGGGTCAGATATCATGATGGTTCTTGATGTTTGCGTTCCCTCCACTAGTCCATACGAAGTTTGCGTCGATGCCATGCAAAGAACTCATCGCTGGGCTAAACGCTGTAAACTTGCAAAAACAAAAGATGAGAATTCACTATTTGGTATTGTCCAAGGAGCAATTCACGAGAATCTCCGTAAAGAAAGCGCAGAGACATTAGTCGATCTTGATTTTGATGGTTATGCAGTTGGAGGATTAGCTGTTGGGGAAACAGATGAAGAACGGGAACATTTCACCAAATTCACGGCTCGTCTTTTACCGACTCACAAACCTCGTTACCTTATGGGAGTTGGTACCCCACACGATCTCGTTCGCAGTGTACGAGCAGGTATCGATATGTTCGACTGTATCATACCAACAAACCATGCTCGCCAAGGGGTTGCTTATACATTCTCTGGTAAAGTAAAAATGCGAAGAGTTTTCCATGCGCGTGATCAAAATCCAATTGATCCTTCTTGCGCTTGTTACGTTTGTAAACGATTTACCAGAGCTTATTTACATCAATTAACAAAATGCGAAGAACCCACAGGCTGGAAGCTAATTGCTTATCATAATACCTGGTTTTACGAACGCCTTATGGAGAAAATCCGTGAAACGATTGTAGCTGGAACATTTTCAAAATTTGCTAAAGACTTTCTGTCTCAAGTAGAAGAATAGACACTTCGTAAATTTTTAACAAAAAAAAGCCCCTCGAGAAGAGGGGCTTTTTTTTAAAAGCAAGCTTAAATCGCAAAAAGGATATGATTTAATTCATGTTCTATCACACTTTTTTCTTCGCCGCGGGCAACAGAAATTTCAGACACGAGCATATTACGAGCTCGTTCAAGCATTTTCTTTTCGCCAAAAGAAAGCTCTTTGTCAGAGCTAAGAGAGGAAAGATCTCTTAAAACCTCTGCAATTTCAACGAGATCGCCTGTGTTAAGCTTATCGTTTAAAGCTCTAAAACGACGATTCCAAGTTGCAGTCGATTTTTTAGAAGGAGATTGCAAGATTTGAAAAACTTTTTCCACATCTGGAAGAGAAATTACGGAACGAAGTCCTACAGTCTTTGCAGCACGTGTGGGAACCATGACTTTTGCACCAGTAGAATGGATTTTTAAGACGTAAAAATCCTGCTGAGCCCCACCAATACTGCATTCTTCAATGTTTTCTATTGTTCCAACACCATGGCAAGGATAAACAGCTTTTTGACCAACAGTAAAATCATAGAATTTTTCAGCATTCATGCAGCAAGACCTCCAGAAAAAAGATAAAACCCGTTGAAACTTGGCAGAGTAATTCAAGCAAAACAACGAGTTACACTTATGTTTTTAAATAAAAAATGTAATACTATCTAAATTTAATAACTTTATTCTTATGCAAACAGATTTCATTGATGAAAAAACCAAGGAGCCCCCAAAGTACCCAAAAATTATTGAATACAAAAATTTTCAAATCAATTTCAAAAAGTTATCTTCATATAACTGTAGTGAAAAACTTGAAGTTAAGATTTGACACTTTCAAAAAAACCTAATAATGAGTCGCCTAGAGAGAATGTAAGTAAAAAACTCTGATACGAATGTGAAACCAGGGTTCAACCAACATTTCTCAACGCATATAAACTTTGTGTGTCGGACGCCCCTAAACTTCATGCATCAAAAACGAGACTTAAATGAGTCTGCTTTCGTAAGTCAAAGCATCAGCAACAATACCCTAGACAAACAGTCTTTGTCAATTTATTTTGCATAGAATTTGCGCAGCTATTTAACATTTATACATTTTTTGTTACGTAGTTTATAAAAGGAGAAAAAATGGGACTTATTTCAGGTTGGAAGGGGTATTCTGTAGTTGATAAAAACACATCTAGCCTCACATTTATCGGAAAAATTCGTGATTCTCTGCATGATACCATTCCATTTACAGAAGCCGAAAAAATAATCATAGATCTACCAGAATTTCAAAGACTTAGACGCATAAACCAAACCGCTTTCACTCAATATGCATTTCCTGGCGCATCGCACTCTCGCTTTGAGCATTCTTTAGGAGTTATGCATGTGGCAGGCCTTGTTCTCAACTCAATAATCGCAAATCAACGTAGATTGCTTTCTGCTCTCGATTCTGCATATCAAGCAACTCCAAAACACATTTGTGAAAGCTTGTGGGAGAGTGAAAAAACCAATGGCTCCCTCAGCTCAACCGATAAGGCTCTGAATTTCCTAGAAAAAAGTGTGTATCTTTCTCAATGCTTGCGCTTTGCTGCCCTTCTTCATGATTGTGGTCATGCGCCTTTCAGTCATTCTGGTGAACGCTTTATGGTCACTTGGAAGAATTTTGAAAATAATATAGATTCTTTGAAACTCCCTGATTGGCTGGCTAAGTCACTACATAAAAAGATCCATAAGTTAAAAAAACAAAACGCAAATTTCTTAGAATTAAATATTCGCCACGAAGTGTATACTCTTCTTATTATTGCCAAAATATTCAATTTTGACCACGAATTTCTTTCAGAAAAAATGGGGCAAGACATCTGTGCTGTATTAGACCTCTCCGTAGAACCCCATCCAGAAAATGACCTTGCAAAAAGTGGCTTAAGAAATCTCTTACATGAAATAGTCAGTGGTGAAGTCGATGCAGATAGAATGGACTATCTTTTACGCGACTCAAGAGAATGTGGCATAGTCTATGGCTTTTTTGATTTAGGGCGTATTTTAGACTCAGTTGGATTCTACTTAAATACAAAAACATCTCAATATCACTTAGCTATGCGCCGAAGCGGCGTGTCGGCCTTTGAAGATTATTTACGAGCACGCTGGAGTATGTATCAACAGGTCTATTTCCACAAAACAGTCACTGCTTGTGAAGCAATGCTTCAACATATTAATAGACAATTACCTAGCTTTACTTTACCTACACAAATTGATGAATATTTAAAATTAGATGATCATACTTTTATCCCCTATTTAAAAGAAAAATTTGCTGATAAAATCACCGATTATCTTAGCAATATTTTAAACGATCTCGTGTACAATCGAAAACTTTGGAAGAGAGTTTATGAAGAATTTATTCCTAAAACTTCCTACAGATCAACCCCATCTCTTTGTCCAGCTATCGTTGGATTTTTAAAAGAAATTTGGTGTCCTTCAGAAATAATTGAAAATAGCACAAATTTAACTCGATTTTCACCCAAAGGACGAGAAGAATCCTCGAAAAATAATTTTAAAATTATAATAAAAGATGTCCACTCTCTACGCTTTTTGGAGCCAGTAGAGAATCATAGCACTCTTATTAATCGTATTGATGAAGAAGTTGTCATTAGGAGAATATATATTTCTCGCTTTAATGAGAGTATAGAAAAAATACATTCTGATGAAATCCAAAAGAGAATATCAGATAAAATAATCAACCCTGATGAAAATTAACAAAGAAGTAGGTTACTATAAATGTCTGAAAATAAATTGAATAAAGAAACAAGTTCTTATCTTCTTCAACATAAAAATAATCCTGTCAATTGGTATCCCTGGCGCAAAGATGCATTTGAACATGCGCAAAAAGAAGATAAACCTATTTTTTTATCAATAGGATATTCAAGTTGCCATTGGTGTCATGTCATGGCGCATGAAAGCTTTGATGATAAAGAAACAGCTGATTTCTTAAATGAAAACTTTATTAATATAAAAGTGGATCGCGAAGAACGGCCAGATATAGACGAAATATATATGGAAGCTGTACAGCTTATGACAAAACATGGAGGCTGGCCCTTAAGTGTATTTCTAACTCCAGATCTCAAGCCATTTTATGGAGGAACATACTTCCCTCTAGAAGCACAATATGGCCAACCCTCATTTAAAGATGTTCTATCTGCTATTGCAAAATTTTATGATGAAAATAAGAAAGATATTAATGAACGAAGTAGTAAAATTTTAGAATATTTAAAAGAAACATCTCAATCAACAAGTTTAGTCACGCTTGAAAAAAAATTAAACGACAATTCTTTAACAACAGAAAAAATAATTGAAAATCTGCAAAATACTTATAATAGACTGATCGATTTATTGGAACTTGATTCAGATAAAATCAATGGAGGGTTTGGTAGAGCTCCTAAGTTTCCTCAGCCAGCAAAATTATCAGCCCTTCTTTTCTCTAAAAATAAGACAAATGTTGCACATGCTATTTTTACATTAAATAAGATTCGGTGTGGTGGGATAATTGATCAAATTGGTGGAGGAATTGCTCGTTATAGTGTTGATACTCAATGGCTTGTGCCACATTTTGAGAAAATGCTCTATGATAATGCTCAAATTATATCACTTTTTTCTGCAGCACATTGTATCTTAAAAAATGAAAACCAAGAATTAGCTTCTGAGCTTAAAGAAACAGCACTAAACATTTATTCTTATTTAGAACGAGATCTAAAAAATAATTCTTGTAATTTATATTTTAGCGCTGAAGATGCTGATAGCGATGGTGAAGAAGGGTTATTTTATACATTTTTTCATGATGACTTTTCAGACGTTTTTAATAATAATTTTGAATTAAAAGAATTTGCTCAGAGTTATTTTAATATTACATTAAATGGTAACTTTGATGGTACAAATATACTAACAATACCTGAAGATGTTAACAAATTTTGCAAAAAAAACAATATATCGATGAGTGAGTTTAATACTTATAAGCAGCAAGCGAAAGAATTACTTTTTAAAGAGCGTGGAAAACGTATTCGTCCAGAACTTGACACCAAATGTCTTCTCAGTTGGAACAGTTTAGCTGTTACAGGATTATTACATTCTGCTTTATATTTAAATAATACAGATATGTTCGAATCCGCGCTAAATAAACTAGTTAATATTTTAAATATTTTCAAAGTAAACAATGAATATAAACATGTTTATAACGGAATTTCAGCAAACATAAATGCATTTTCAGACGACTTAGGATATTTGCTTGAAGCTTGCACAGAAACACTTCTTGTAACAGGATGTCATTCACTTTTAAAAGAAATTTTAAATATAGTTAAAGAAATTCATAAAAATTTTGTTGATCCAATTGAAGGTATTTTATACTATTCTGCAAAACAGGAAGATCATGTTAATAGACCAACAAAACCTGAAGATAATGTCATCCACAGTGCACATTCAGCAATATTTGGAAGTATTTCTAGAATAATAGCATGGCTTGGCGCTACTGGAAAATATGAATCAATCACTCAAAGTGAACATAAAATGCTTGAGTCACTTGCACTTATTTCACTTTCAAATACCGTTTCTTTATCTGAAAATGTTCCTATTGCCTGCGCTCAGATGCTACAAAAAGTAAAATGGTTTGAACATAAAAATGTTATTATTTTAAATGAATCGAACAATAAATTAGCGACTCTCGAACATTTTAATCAAATTTATTCACATATTTTTTCTATTGATTCAAAATATTTTGTTATAGGAAATTCCTGCAACGACAAATACAGTTTGGAAAATTTAACCAAATACTGTAATGATTTATTTGCACAAAATATTGAAATAAGTTATTCATATTGTAATAAAAATGGCTGCCAATTGCCAACCCAAAAATTATCTGAAATTACGGTTATATAAGAGGTTTTCTACTATGCTTAAGCAAACAGACACAAGCGTGCCAAATATATTTACTGTGTCAGATGGCACTGGTGAAACAGCAATCAGTATTGTTAGAGCTGTCCGCGTCCAATTCGATCACGCAGATATTCATATCGAACGCTTTAATAAAATCCGTCGCAGAGAAATGCTTGAAGAAATTCTTTTAAATGCACGAAATAAAAAAGCAACGGTTGTAGCAACACTGGTGGATCCAGAACTTAGAATATTTTTAATTTCTCGCTCTATGCAGCTTGGAGTTAAAGTTGTCGATGTTTTATTCCCTTTAATGGAAACAGTTTCAGAGCAACTGGGAAGAAGACCGAGCGCCATTCCAGGTCTGCTTCGCCAATTAGATGAAGGATACTTTAAGAGAATCAGTGCAATTGAGTACACTGTGCGACACGATGATGGTATAATATCGAGCGATCTCTCAGAAGCAGATATAGTTCTAATTGGTGTATCACGCACCTCAAAAACACCACTTTCAATGTATCTCGGCCATAAAGGATATAAGGTTGCAAATATACCTCTTGTTCCAGGTATTGAGCCCCCAAAAGAACTAGAAAATATAGATCAAAATAAAATTATAGCTCTCATAATCGATCCCACACGGCTCGCGGAAATTCGCGCAGCGAGAATAGAAGCACTTGGAACTGACGAAATAGGCGATTATGCGGATATAGAAAAAATCTTCGAAGAGTTAGAGTGGAGTCGTAAAATTTTCAAACGCAATAAACGCTGGCCGGTTCTCGATGTTACTGGAAAAGCCCTGGAAGAAAATTCAGTAGAAATAGAAAAAATAATCCTCAGTCGTTTTCCTGAGTTGATGGATGAATAAGAAGGCATAGAAATTTATTTTAAAAGATCAGTAACTCATAGGTTTAAAAAAATTGACTCTTCCCAAGCTGTTACATTATCCATTGCACAATTTATAATTATTTCTGTTTATTTAAACCATAGTTGGTAATTTTGACCAGTCTGTTTGTTTCTCTTGCAAAAACAGTTGGCGCACTGGCGCAAGTTGATTTTGTAAAATGACTCTCCTAAAAAAATGAAACTGATTGATTAAATTAACTTATCTCTTTTTATAAGAATTTATCAGAAGAAAATAAAAAAAATTTAAGTTTCAAAATTTGAACTAACAAAAGTTCAAGAAGAAAATAAAGATTTATAAAATCAATTTATTAAGCATTAACTAGTCATGCTCATTCTATTTAAAAACGATATTAGAATTATGTGTTGGATTCGATCTCAATAAATTAAAATGCATATGATTGAATTTAAAATGAAAATATTTTGAACCCGACCTTTCACGATAGGAAACTCGTGATAAGACATAAATATACATATATTTAAATTTATTAGATAAATAAATATTATTTTCAAAATCATATTTTTTTAGTATAAGTTTTTTAAATATTTTTTTGCTTTTATTAAAGACATAAAAATATTTATAATAATTTTTTGATTTTATTCTCTTTTTGTTACATGCGCATATGACAAAGCTGCAGGAAGGCAAATGTCATTACTTAATTCTACGAGGAGAAATTTATGCTTGCTTCAATACAGCGACAAAAAAGAATATTGGGTAGGATCATGAGTGGAAAATCCCTCCCTCAGTTTCTTTATCGATGGGATCAAAGACCACCATCCGTTATTTGTAGAGAAGGATTTAAACCTTGGAACGAAGATGGAACCATTAAGCTTATCGAACATGTCACAGGGTGCTATTCCAGCAATAAGATTCAGGATGCAAAATCACCTCCAAAAGGAGTTAAACATGACAGTCAATGGGTCTCCACTGGATCTTATGGTATGGTTAAAACCATTGATCCTCTTTTTGCTCAACAAATTTTAGATTCAAACCTTTACAAAATTGATACGAATATCGCTGTTAGATCAGGTCCGTTTTATGACGTTAATGACCATTTCGATAAAGCCGGAATAAACCGCCCGTACCCTAAACAAAGAGAGTGGGCAAAATTAGGAAGCATTTCAATCTCTGCAGTCATTGCTTATATGACTGGTGAAGATTTCATTATTCAGTATTGCTTCTCCTCTGGCGCACCAAATGAGGGAGTCCTAAAAAACTGGAAGACACTAAGGTGATCCAATCCCTATGAAGCATACGTATTTATTTTGTAATTTTCTTCATACTTCTTAATTGATGAAATTGGACAATTTCAATTAAAAAATCCTTTAATATATTTCATGATTTTAAATTTCAAATCTATTTATACAATTTGGATTTTGTTTTTTAGTTATATCTTATTTACTTTCTTATTTATATATAATGACGTTATTTACCAATTTATATTCATATAAATGAGTTTAGATTCTCTTATAAAACCTGACTCCCAGGAATAGCTGAAGAATGAGGCTCGATCAAAAGAGTTCCTTTAATTTCACAAACGGTTGCTAAGACCAGTACTTCAGATTTGACTCCAGCAACTTTTTTGGGAAGAAAATTCATAACGGCAATAATTTTTTTATTTATTAATTCTTGCTGAGTATAATTCTGTTTGATTTGTGCTGAGCTTATTTTATATCCAATATTTTCACCAAAAAATATTTTAAGGATATAAGCAGGCTTTAAAGCTTTTTCATTCAGGGCAACTTCAACAATTGTGCCACAACGCAATTCAATCTTCTCAAAATCTTTCCATTCAATAAATTGTATCATTCATAACGCCTTTATAATATTTTATATAATAATTATTTATATTCTCTTAATCATTGTTGCACGAGATAATTCATTCGTTTTATCATATTCTTCAAATATTAAATAAGCAATAGCTACAAAAACGTTTATTATAAAACAAGAAATCCATAGAGTTGTGCTTCCAAAATTTCCTAAAATAAATGAACCAAAAATAGGAGAAATAAACTGAGGAATAGTGAATGTCATTTGACAAGTGCCTTGATAAACTCCTTTTAGCTCAATGGGTGCAATTTTAGCTGCAATTGAGAGAACTATACCTGCAGAAATTATTTCCCCTAAACTCCAAAAAGCAACGGAAACCAAATAATATAAAAAAGTCCCTGTAAATGCATTCATTCCAAATCCAATTCCAATTAATATGGCCGAAAGCGCTAAAACATATTTAGGCCTAAAATTTCGGATATAAGGACCAAGAAGAGGTTGTAAAAAAATTATTAAGAGACCATTTACAGAAAGAAGATAACCATATTCTGTTGTAGATATCCCCCGTTTAGTTAAATCAATTGCCCATGAAACATATAACTGGGTAAATACAATATTTCCGATAGTAGTAATCATAAATAATTTAAAAAATATAGGGTCAAAAAAAGGTTTAGATAAAAGAGAAATCTTTCGGGCTACTTTTTGAGTTTTAATTTCTTTAATAAATATCCAAATTACTAACGCATATATAAATGAAGAAAAAGCATTTATAGCACTTAATAGAAAAAAACCTTTGGATAGTATATAACCTGCAAGAGCAGCACCTACTGTCCCTGCTAAATTAAATGACCAATGGTAAAGGCGATATGCTCTTAAAAAATCATTATTTGGCACAATATCTGATATAAGCGATGAAGCTGCTGGTCTATACATATTACCCAGAAATCCTAAAAGAAAAACGACGGTTAATATTGATATTTTACTCTTAACTAAAGCTAAAATTAGCAATAATATTGAATTAAAAAGTAAAGACCAAACAAGAATTTTTTTTCTTCCATATAAGTCTGATAAAAGCCCACCTAAAGGCCCTGCAAGAAAACTTCCAACTCCCAAAATCGAAACAATTACTCCTATAAATTCAACAGTAAACTGATTCGTATTTGTTAAATTAACGGCCAAGAACATAACTACGAAAGAACCTAATCTATTAATGAAATGGCCTACTAATAATATATATAAACTTCGAGGGAGCCCAGCAAATTCTCTCAAACTAAACCCTTTCATGTTTTTTAATTTCAATATATTTGAAATTGAATAAGCAATTATAACGAGAATAATTTAAAAATAAACTTAAATGCACTTCTTATTTCTGCTTGTCAAATTTAAAAGTACTTTTTTAATTTTATTGAGAATAGTTGTTTATTGAATTTATTTAAAAATAATAAATACATGTTTTAAGTGTTTTTTCCTCATGTTTTCAATTATAAATAATTTTAATTTTCAAAAATAAATACTTTCTCTTATATTGAACATAAATATTAGATTACCAAAAAAACATAAAGATTTTTCCTTTTAATATTACTTATAAAACAATTATTGACAAAATTTTTAAAACAATTTATCTACCTATTAATTTTATTTTTTATTATAAGAATTTCTTTATTTTTCAAAGGAAGGATTAAATTATGAAACATATTCAAGAAGCAAAAAATCAGATTGAAATGCTTTGGGCCAAAGGTACTAATTACTCATCAGATGTTGTACAAAATGCAAAAAAATCAAATAGACTTCTTCACTTAGATATGGATTTAACAGGAGAATGTAAATTAAAATGTTTTTATTGTGATAGAACACCAGATCGCTTTAATAACATACCAAATAGAATTGAATTAACAACTGATGAAAGAATAAATCTAATCAATCAAGCAAAAGAGCTTGGAGCAGAAACTGTTGAATTTCCTGGGGCAGGGGAACCCATGATCGATCCTGGATTTTGGTCAATAATTGAACATATTAAAAGTATAGATATGACTTCGGTTGTGTTTACAAGTGGATATCATATAGATGATAAAAACATAGATAGATTGTATGAAAATAATGCCACTATTTTCTTAAAATATAATCACAGAAATCATGATGTGCAAGATCGAATGGTTCGGGTTAAAGGTTATGGAAAAAAATCAGAAAACGCTCTTCATTTATTAATTGAAAGAGGTTTTAATCGAACTATACCAACGCGTATGGCAATAGATATGGTAGTCACACCTAGCTACATAGATATTGAAGAAGTAAGCGATATTTTTCGCTGGTGTCGCGATAATAATATCCATAGTTATATTTCAACTTTAATTCCAGAAGGTTTAGCAGATACAAAGAGTAAAATATTAGAGAGAGAAAAAAGTAGCCATTTGTTGAAAACACTCGCAGAAATTGATCGGAAAGAATATGGATTAGAATATAAGATTTCTTTTCCTTTAGCGGGTGGTTATCGATGCAGACAAGTAAATGTTGGGTTATTTGTTAATCTATTTGGTGAAGTTTATGATTGTAATGGTTTAGGAAGATTCTTAGGACATATTAAAAAGAACTCTTTGAGTGAAATTTGGAATTCCAAGTTTGCAAAAAAAGTAAGAGAACCGAATCAAAATGGTTTTTGTGTTTTAAGAGAACGAGTTTGGGATGGTGTTGAGTCAAAAGGAATTGAAAGAAAACTTGAAGAATATTATAATTTTAAATTAAAGTATGGTTCCGATGAAATATTGGAAAAAGGATTAGATTTTACAGGGCATCTTGGCGGGATAAATACTTTTAAAAACCATTAATTTCTAAAAAATATTTAAGAATTTATTAGAAGTAAAGAAAAGGATTTATGAAGATGAACCATAATAAAAGCAAAAATTTTCATATTGTTTTCATTGAGCTCTCTTTAACTGGTGCAGGCGAAAAAACGATTGAATATGCTAAAAGCGTAGGATATAAGGTAACTTTAATAACTAAAAATAAAAATTTAAATCAATATGATTTTTTAAAAGATATTTCAATTATTGATTGCAATACAAATGATCATCATGAATTGATTAAAACTTTAACTTGTCTTAATCAAATAAATCCAATTGATGGAATAACAACTACAAATGACTTTTATGTTCCAGAGGCAGCTCTTGCAGCTTCTGAATTTAATTGTATAAGCATGGGATATAAATCTGCGTTATCTGCAAGAAATAAATATTTAACAAGAGTTATATTAAACGAAAAATGTCCTGAGTTAAATCCTGCATTCACCCTTGCAGTAGATATAAATGACGCAATTCCATTTGTAGACAAAGTTGGTTTCCCAATTATAACAAAACCTCAAAATGCAAATGATAGTATTTTTGTAGTAAAAATTTCTGACCATAAAGATTTGCAAAAATATTTTGAGGAATTTAAAAAGTTTGAATATTTGTCATCGGGGCAAAAAATATCCAAAGAAATCCTCTTAGAAAAATATATTGATGGACAAGAATTTAGCTGCGAAACTTTTCAGGAATATGGAGGCAAAAGACACCTTTTAGGAATTATGCGTAAAGATGATTTTATAGGTATTGAAAATAAAGGTGAATTCGTTGAGCAATCAGCTTCTTTCCCATATATAAGCGAATGTAACAATTTTTATTTTTCACAGATTGAAAAAGCACTCGATGCTTTGTCTATTTGTTGCGGGGTCATTCATACAGAATTCAGAGTGGATAACAATGGATTCGTTAAAATAGTTGAAGTCAACCCCCGAATTATTGGTGATATGATGGGATCACATGGAATTCCATTAGCCACTGGAATAAATACTGCTCAAGCCATTGTTGATATAGCATTGGGGATCCCATTAAAATTGGAAAAAAATAATAAAAATATTGGTGTTGCTGTTATCGGATTACATGCATTTCAAAGTGGAAAATTAAAAAATATTAATTTAGATACGCTAAAAGAAATGCCAGGTGTTGAGTACATAAATATCTGGAAACCTTTCAACTCAGAAGTCTGCTATCCTAGTTCAAATGCAGATCTTATTGGTCGAGTTTTAGTAAGCGGAGAAAATGCTGAGCAAGCAATAGGAAGAGCTAGAAAAGTTTATGAGAAATCAATCGTAGAGGTGGAACAGTGAAAGGAATAAAAGCTGTAGAAGATAATTCAATAACTTGGATTAAAGACTTATGGATTAAAGATCCACCTAAACTCAATTATGGACTGAGTTTTTTAGAAGTACCATTTGATTATGCTGTTAGCAGCCGTCCTGGAGCACGTTTTGGGCCTAAGGCAATTTTAGAAGCCCTAAATAGTTTAAGTGCTACTAATTTAGACCGGCGGGTTGATTTATCGAAAATCCCTATATTTCATATGGGCTCTGTACTTCCTAATCATAATTTTAAATTAGCATACGAATCAATATATAAAGCTGCTTTAAAAACACCACATAATTATACGCTTGTTACTTTGGGTGGAGATCATTCGATTACAGATCCATTATTACGAGCAATTCAAGAACAACACAGCAGCAAAAAAATTGGTCTTGTCATGATAGATGCGCATCTAGATTGTCGCGAACCAATAATTGGAAATGAACATTCTGGTCATTGGGTTCATACTGCTTCAGATATTATTTGTTTTAAGAATATGGTACAATTAGGAGCCAGCTCACCTCTTTATAACTTATCATATATCGATAAACTTGAAAAGAATGGTGTAATGATCAAAACTCCTAGCGAAATAAGAAGATCTGGAACTTTTTTATTTGAAGAAATTTCAACTCAATTACGCAATACAGATGGTCTATATATAACCCTTGATATCGATGCCCTAGATCAAGCATTTGCCCCCGGCACGAGCGTACCCGCAAGTCATGGACTTTATCCACAAGAAGTGTTTGATATAGTATTTCACTTAGCAAAAAATTATCCTATTTTTGGTTTTGATATTACTGAAGTCTCTCCCCCTTTGGACGAAAATTTTAAAACAGTTCAGCTAGCTGCAATGATATTACAACAATTTTGGGCAGGATATGCTTTAAGAAATTATAAAATAAATTGATAATATAGAAGGAATATACATGAAGATTTTTTCTATTGGCACTTTATTTGCAATTATTGCAGCATTTTTTTGGGGAACATTATCTGTTTTTGCAAAGCAATTAAAACTGGAAGGTTTCACAGCAGCTGATTTATCTCAATTAAGGATATATGGAGTTGCTATCGTCCTTATGATTTTTGCATTTTTTAGAAGAGACTTTATCAATATATTTTCAAAAAAAGATATTTTTTTCATCTTGTCTGCCGGGTTTTTAGGACAAGCTCTCAATACCTATTTTTATTTTTTGAGTGTCCAAACAATTCCTGCAGGAATTGCTGTTTTACTAGAATATTTAGCGCCTGTTTTTATAGGGATAATAGCATTATTTTTAGGATGGGAAAAACTTTCTAAAAAAATGTTCCTTTCTTTTGCCTTTATCCTAACCGGATTATTTTTATCTATTGGCTACAATATCGGCTTTATTGAAATCCATACTAAAGGAATTGTTTTTGGATTATTGTCTGCTATTAGTTTAGCAGGATATGCACTTTTGAGTAAACCTTTACTTTTAATATATTCTCCACTTAAAATTCTTTCATTTGGAATTTGGGCTGCCTCTATTTTTTGGCTTTGCATTAAAAATCCAATCTTGATTTTAACAAAAGTCGCTCATTCAAATCTATTATTAATCATTCCATCCGTTTTTTTTATTATCTTTTTAAGCACACTTCTTCCTTTTTGGTTATATTTATCAGCTATTAAATATATTGGTCCTACAAGAGCTACAATGATTGCATGTCTCGAACCATTTTTTTCTTCAGTGATGTGTGCAATATTTTGTGATGAAATATTAACTTTTCAACAATATATCGGTGGAATTATAGTTTTATTAGGAATTATTTTACTTGAAAGTCGAAATTTAACTAGAAATAAAGAAGACATAAAATTAATACTAAAAAAAGAAAATAAAATATGACAAAAAATCACGATTTAAATAAGCAAGAAATTCCAAAGAGTGTTCAATACTTACTTTCTTTTTGCTTTTTGATACCCTGTATCGGTCTTGATTTCTTTTTACCTATTTCTCATATTATATTCAAAGATTACCTGATAGAAACAAATGTTTCCAGTTTCACAAGTTTTTATTTAATAGGCTTAGGAGTAGGGGCAATTTCAGCCGCACCTATAGGGGATCGCGGAAATCCAATAAAAGTGATTTTTATATGCAGTTTTATTTTAATTATTTTATTTAATTTAAATTACATTTTTTATAAAAATATACATTTATCAATTATTTTAAGATTTTTAGAGGGCGGTTTTGGTGGTGGCATAATTGCCATGGTTCCCACGCTTTTATTGGTTTCACAGCAAAAAGAAGATGGATTAAAATCAATTTTTATTTTAAATATAATAACCTCTTTAAGTTTAATCTTAACTCCACTTTTTAGTAAACTATTTATAACTATATTTAGCTGGAGTTATATATTTATATTTTTGAGCATTATACAATTTTTTATTTTCATTTTTTTATTTCTATTCAGAAAAGATCTGTTTAAATTAAATAGAAAAAATTATGACTTAAATAAAAAGATCTCGTTGAAAGAACTCTTTCTTAAAGAGCATGTCTTTCTTGTTATTGTCGCTGCTAGTTTATATGCACCTCTTGTCATTTCAAATACATTTTCTACATTTATTTTAAAGAACGAAGGAAAAGTAGAATTTGCATATCTTTGGCAAGTTCTAATTGTAGCAGCATTTATGGCTGGATCATTCTATGGAAAATTAATTTCTAAAAGAAAAAATTCTGAATCAATTTATACTACTGGGAATAGATTTATAAAACTTGGACTTTGTTTTTTAGGCATATTCTATTTACTTTCTTATTTATACACAATGCCTATATTTACTATTTTCTTTGCATATATATGTCTTCAATTTGGCTCAGCCCTTACTATTTCTTATGTTATTTATTATAGAATGTCACGTTTTCCTAGTTCAAGCTACAGCTCTTATTCATTTGGACTTGTTTTTAGATATTTTCTAATCGCTCTGATAGTTGAAATGATAACAGTAAGCACAAATAAGTTCTTAAGTGTAAATATATATATTTTTATACTAATGATTATTTCACTTATTCCAGTTCACATAATAAAATACGAGACAAAAAAAGTAGTATAATTTTTTAATTATACCAACAACTCGGTAAAATTATGTCCGGTTTATCTTGTCTATTTTGACAATCGAGTGCATGAGGAAAAGCTTGAGCTTTATTGAGATTTTGCACTCTGTCCTTTCTTAGAAAAGTAAATTCCATCACCTCTGGAATGACAATATCGCCTTTTTTAGCATATCGAGACCAGTTATTGGGATGGATATGTACGATATAAAAATCTTTTAAAATCTTCCTAAAACATAGTTTAAGAAAAGATAAACCAAAGGTATCAAACATTCTATGCAATTCATGAAATTCAATAATTAGGATTCTAAATTTTTTTAAAGTCTCTTCGCTTGTTTCAAATAAGACATTATATTCCGAACTTTCAATATCCATTTGTAAAAGCAAATCTTTTGAGTAACCTGTAGGTAATGACTTATCCATCCATGTTTGTAATGTCATATATTTATCATTATTTACTTCACCTAAATACTTTTTTTCAAAGAAAAAAGAATCCGACTGAATAGAAGGGGTTTCCACTGAATAATCTGCCATAAAAGACTTTATACCAAATTTCGCAAGATCGGACTCAAAACTGGATTGACAAGAGACTCCTGGAGAAAAGCAATATTCTATTTCCTCTAAGTCCTTTGGCACAAGGTACCCCCCATCTCCTGGACAGCCGAATCGAAGTAATGAGTATTCAGTCGCATAAGGTCTTAGCTCTTTTATAAACTCTTTAATTTCTTCATTTTTAGGACTCACTGATAAGTGATATCCTTTTTGTAAAAAAGTATGTCTCATTATTTTTTTGAACATTATAAAGAACCTTCAAGTGAATACATATTTCAATAATCAAATTATTAAAATATGTATCATAATTCTAACATAATTGTCAATTAATTTTAGAAAATTAAATTGAGCTGAATTAAAGAGATTTGCAACATGATTGAACATTAAGCTTTTATTTAATCTGATCTTTTTGAATTAAACTATAATAAGCTGGAGTTATTAATATCACATTTTCTTGTTTAAATAAATCTTGAATATTTTGATTTAATTCTGAATGTATTTCATCCATTAAATTGGGCTGCTTGGTATAACAATTTAACTCATAAGAAGCATGGAAATCATTTAATTTCACTTGCAAAACAAATGGTGGAGGCTCTGAACGTATGTCTTTTGTCTTTAATGCTGCTTTAATCAATATTTCATTTACTTTTCGCCAAGGAGTTTCATAGCCAATTGTTACAACAGAAGTTAGAATGAGACCATGCGACTGCGCAGAAGAACTGAAGTTGACAATATGACTTCCAAGAACCATGGAACTTGGTATCGTAATGTCAACGTTTTTTATTGTCCTTACGCGAATAACTAATAGATTTTTTTCAATGACATCACCTATGGTATCTGCAATTTTAACGCGATCTCCCACTTTGAATGGTCGCATATACGTTAATAGAACACCTGAAACCATATTAGCGATTGCTGAACTCGATCCTAACGAAAAGAGAACACCTAGAAAAACTGATATTCCTTGAAAAGCAGGAGAACCCGATCCAGGAAAATATGGAAAAATAATAATTAATGTAAATGACATAATTAATATGCGAATTAATTTATAAGTTGGGGTTGCCCAATCTTTATAGAAACCCTCAATCTGAAATGAACCATTCTCTATCCCTAAAAAAATAAATTTAACAAATCTTAAAATATAATTAGTTATAACAAATGTTATAACAATAAAAAAAACATTAGGTATAAAATTAAAAGTAACATGGAAAATTTTATTTATTGGATCTAAAATATAATTATATATTTTTGGAGTTAAATCTGATGTCCAAGGAAAAAAACTAAAAATTAATGGTATATAAAAATATAGTAATGCTAATACAATAAAAACTCTTAAAAATTTAAAAAAGAAAAGCAGAGAAGCTACAATTCTATCTGCAGTCAAAAGTTCAAACGATCTAAACTTTATTGAGTGGATTCGTACACCTTTCCAATCCACGATTTTGATAATAAGTTTTTTATAAATAAATTTTAATAATAATAAAAGTAAAAGTAAACCTATCGTAGTTAATACGGAATAGAGTGAAGGCATGATATATGTTTCATAACTTAATGAATCCATAACATTTATCCTTAATCTATCCTCTAAATATTAATAAAAGTTCAGTTTTCTTTTTAAAAATGAGAATAATTATTAAAATACGCTTAATAATTATAAACTTAAGAGCAATGTGAATGTAACAAACTTACCTTAATTATTATATAAATAGGTATACGGGGAAATAGCAAAAAGAGATTAGTCCGTCACATTTAAACTGAACTCGATAATAAATGCCGTGCAGAGAACTCATAAAGAAAAGGCAAATTGCTAATCCTTTCTTTAGATACTATTCCGTTTTCGTTTTATTTTTTTTAAACGGCCACATTAATATGTACAAAGGTTTTATTGCATCACTCTCTGATATTTCATTTAAGCCAATTTTTGCACCTAAAAGATCTGGTTGACTTTTAAAAGTTTTATGAATCCTATCCCAAAATGTAAATATCATTGAAAAATTTGAATTTAATTCAGCAAACTCTCTTGAATGATGGATAGAATGTATTCTAGGAGTGACTATAATTTTAGAAAATTGTTGATCATATTTGAAATTATAATTGCTATGATGAAAAATAATAACAATTAAGCTGATAAAATCATATAAAAGTGCATATTCAATTTGAATTGCAAAGAATATAACGACAAAAAATCTAAAAAATTGAGCAAAAAATTGTTCTGCGAAGTGAAAACGAAATGCAGTGCTTGCATCCATTTCAGGATCACTGTGGTGTACCTTATGAAACCGCCAAAAAAATGGGAAAATGTGATTTATTCGATGCCAAACATATTGCGAATAATCCAAAATAAGGAAGGAACATAAAAACTTTAATAATTCACTAAACTCAACTAATCTTAATAATCCAAAATGATCTATTCCATAAGTTCCTCTAAAAATATAAATGAAAGGATATGCAAAAGATCGAGAAATTATATAAGAAATAATTGCAAACATTATATTTACAATAACTCGCCTTTTTTTGGAAAGTATTGATTTTCTCAACGGATATTTTCTTTCTAAAAAGATCATCATACTGAAAAAAACAATAATCCAATAAAAATTCATAGTAAAAGTTATCCTACCTGATTTTTAGGAAATCTTGATAATTCTTATGATTAGATTATCTTATTTTTCGCCTAAAAACAAAAAGAATACTTTGAAAATAAAAAAAACGCTTTCCTAAGAAAGCGTATTAAAATTCAATAGAGCCATTATATAACCACTGTCCATTTTGTTCCAGCGGGCGCATCTTGAATCTGTACCCCTTGCGCAAGCAACTCATCGCGGATTGCATCGGACTTTGCCCAGTCCTTATCAGCTCTTGCTTTTGTTCTTTCTTGAATTTTTAGCTCAATGTCTTCGACTGAAATCTCTGTCCCTAAATTATAATTTCTTAAGTTTTCAAAAAATACTTTAGGCTCATCTATTAAAATTCCTAATGTAGTCTTCAACCAATTTTTAAATTCAGGCCATTTTGTTTTCAATAAAAGAATATCTTCTTCTCTTAATTTCTGCCCAGATTTTTCGAGTTTACCCAATTGGATATTGACATTTTTAATGAAATCAAAAAATGTCGCCATTGCTCCATTGCTATTTAAGTCGTCTGCTAAAAATTCTTTCATTTTAGTAGTAAGATTGCTTAAATCAGCAAAAATAAGTCCATCAAACTCTTTCTGAGCTGAAATTAAATTCGATTGCTCTGCATAGCTATTAACCAAGGAAACAAAACGATAAATTTTAGCTAATTTCTTTAGGTTTTCTGTCGCTAACTCGAATGTAAAATCAAGAGTTTGAGAATAAGAAACGGATAAAAAAACCAAGCGCAGAACTTCAGATGGATATTTGGCTAAGAAATCTTTTATCGCAACTAAATGATTGGTGCTCTTACTCATTTTCTCACCGTATAAAGTCACCATTCCTGCATGCAGCCAAGTGCTTGCTAAAGGTTTGCCTGATGCTGCTTCTGACTGAGCTATTTCAGCCTCGTGATGAGGAAAGATAAGATCTCTGCCACCCATATGAATATCTATGGAATCGCCAAATAACGAGTGAATCATAGCTGAACATTCAACATGCCAACCCGGACGACCATCTCCCCAAGGAGAGGACCAAAAAACTTCACCTGCTTTTGCAAACTTCCAGAGGGCAAAATCAAGAGCGTCTTCCTTAGTTTCGTCTACTTCTATCCGGGCTCCTGCTTTTAAATCATTTATTTTGTTTTTACTTAATTTACCGTATTCTTCGAATTTACGTACGCGATAATAAACACCAGACTGACTCACATAGGCAAACTGTTTTTCAATGAGTTTTTCAATGAGAGTGATGATTTGTGGTATTGTTTCTGTTACTTTAGGTTCGTGCATAGGACGAAGTAAATTGAATAGCTCTAACATTTCGTTTTGTTCTGAGACATATCTTGAAACAAGCTGTGAGCAAGAAATATTTTCGCTATTTGCTTTATTAATAATTTTATCATCTACATCAGTTATATTACGTGCCCAATCAACTTCATTACCTTGATCTTTTAAAGTACGATAAAGTAAATCATATGAGAAAAATGTGCGGCTGTGACCAATATGTGTATTCCCATATGGGGTTACACCACAGCAATACATTGTTACTTTTCCATTTTGCAGAGATTTAAATGGTTCTTTTTTCCCAGAAAGCGTATTAAAAAATTGTATTGCCATGAGTTATTTTTATCCAAATATTTTGTCAAAAAAGCCATTGCTATTCTTTACATTTTGTCCCATTTTTAAGGCAAATGCTCTGAGATGCTCTTCCGCTTCTTTATTTATTTTTGTTGGAATTTCAACATTTACTTCAATAATAAGATCGCCTTTACCTCTGCCATATTTTTCAAGCTTTGGTATTCCTGCACCGTGCACGACCAATCTTTGTCCAGGTTGAATACCTGCAGGGATTTCAATTTTACGCGGTTCTTCTTCGAAGCAATCAATCATAACTTCTGTTCCAAGAATGGCTTGGGCTACACCAACTTTTAATGAATAAACAAGATCGAATTCTTCTCGTTTAAACAAATGATTTGGTTCTACTTCAATAAAGACATAAAGATCGCCCGCAGGTCCACCATTTACGCCACCTTCACCTTCTCCACCGACGCGCAAGCGCATACCCGTATCGATTCCGGCAGGAATTTTAACATTGATATTACTTGATTTTGTTTGAAATCCTGACCCCTTACAATCACCACAAGGAGTTGAAATACGCTTACCGCTGCCATTACAGTCAGGGCAGGTTGAAGCATAAGTGAAAAAGCCCTGTTGAACAGCAACTTGTCCTTGCCCACGACAAGTTGAACACGTAACTGGTTTTGTCCCTTTTGCAGCTCCCGATCCTTCACAGGTGCCACATGCTGATTTACGGGGGATTTGAATTTTTTTCTCTGTACCAAGAACAGATTCTTTGAATGAAATGCGGAGATCGTAACGAAGATCTCCTCCTTTACGCGCCCTGTTCCCACCACCACTGCGTCTACTTGAGCCTCCCATGCCAAAGAGATCTTCAAAGATAGAACCAAAGTGTTCGAAAACATCATCCACATTGCCAAAGCCAGCTCCACCGCCAAAGCCACCTGCATTGAGGCCTGCATGACCAAATTGATCATAGCGTTGACGCTTAGCGGGATCACTTAAAACTTCATAAGCTTCAGCAGCTTCTTTGAATTTTTCCTCTGCTGCTTTATCCCCAGGGTTTCGATCTGGGTGATATTGGACAGCAAGCTTTCGATAAGATTTTTTTATTTCATCTGCCGATGCAGATTTCGAGACTTGTAAAATTTCATAATAATCGCGTTTTGTAGCCATCTTAAAATTACTCCAGAGCTCTGCCGAGATCAGTAACGACAGGGGTGACAAGGTTGCGCTTGGAAACTTAACCTTGAACGTAAGAGAGTCAATAAGCAAAAAGCTATATTTATTATAATTTAAAAAGACTAACCATAGAAAAACAGACGGCACCATAAAAAGAGTCTTATGGTGCTTTCCCGTCAAAGGTTTAGCTGTATTTTAGCCAACTGCAAGACCAGTAAGATTTCTATCAATCTCTGAAAGAGATTTGGGGAAAGAAAGAATAGCTTTGAAACGAGCAGCTTCCTTTGCTGAAGGAACAATAATGCTTCTGCAAGACACTTCTGCCATAATTGCACGCGCAAGCTTATTGTGCAGGTCATGGCCTGCTTTGTGAGCTATGATATGCCCTAAAATTGGCATTCCAAGCATATGAAGGTCACCTATACAGTCTAAAGCCTTGTGCTTCACAAATTCTTGTTCATGTCTTAATCCTTGGCGATTCATAACGCCTTCTGTTTTTGAAACAAGAATAGCGTTTTCCATCGATCCACCTTTAGCGAGACCTTTGGAATACATGAGTTCAATATCTTCTTTTAAACAGAAGGTTCTTGCAAACGAAAATTCTTCACAAAATGATTTTGCAGTGTAATGCATTGAAATACTTTGACGACCAATGGCTGCCGCTCTTTCAAAATCAATCACATACGAAATAAGAGGTTTTTTAGAAGGCTCAACCCGCATGAAACGAGTTGGATTTTTTTCATCTACGACCTCAATGACTTTATCAATCACAACAACTTTTCTTGGTTCCTTTAACACTTCAACTCCCACTTCATCAAAAAGTGTTAAAAAGGGTGCTGAAGAACCATCTAATATAGGCATTTCGCTATTGTTTATAGCAATAATAGCGTTGTCTATACCAAAACCAAAGAATGCTGCCATCAAATGCTCAATAGTAGAAACACTTGCCTCAGGCGAGCCAATGCGAGTCGCTAATGTTGTATCGAAAACAGAGTTAATATCCGCCTTTATATAAGGCTTATTGAGCAGATCCGTGCGTTGAAAAATAAAACCTGTGTTTGCAGAAGCTGGTCGAATTTCAACAGAAATAACACTTCCTGAATGAACTCCGACACCAGAAAAAGAGACAGAACGTTTTAAAGTTCTTTGAAAGTTACTCATGCTTTCTCCGTTAAGATCCCAAACATAAAAACATTAATAGGCCTATGCCATATGATTTATTCAAAAAAACAAAAGAGCAAATCACCATGTAGCTTCATTCGCTAGCACTTTTATGAAATGACAGCAAGTGAGGCTCAATGGAAAAGTATAAAAGTTCCATTGGCAAAGTGTATCGGATATTTTATCTTATCATCCAGTCTTTTTTAAAATAATATAGTATTATTTTACAGTTACTTTTTTGACATTTTATTAAGCAAAATCAATTGGTCACTAACTGGTCAATATATACGAAATATTTCATAGCTGCTTTCAGCAATTGACGCTCGAATACACTCAATATAAGCCTATTGGGTGGGCAAAATTGTTTCCCATTCATTTTTTTCGGACACTGTGAGGAGTTTTTTATGTCTGGTGTAAATAAAGTCATTCTTATTGGTAGACTTGGGCAAGAACCTGAAATTAGAAGTACAGCAGGCGGCCAACAAGTCTGCACTTTAAATATAGCCACAAGCGAATCCTGGACAAAAGACGGCCATAAAGAAGAAAGAACAGAATGGCACCGTGTTGTTCTTTGGGGAAGACAGGCAGAGCTTGCACATAAATATTTAAGAAAAGGGCGTATGGTTTATATTGAAGGCAAGTTGCAAACACGTTCTTGGCAAGATCAACAGGGACAAAAACGCTACACAACTGAAATTGTTGCAAATAATATGCAGTTCTTAGAAAGCGCTGGCTCAAACGCAAATCGCGACCAAAGCAACGACATTCCACCACCAAATGACCAAGGGCACG
Source organism: Fluviispira vulneris (assembly GCF_014281055.1). Taxonomy (NCBI): domain Bacteria; kingdom Pseudomonadati; phylum Bdellovibrionota; class Oligoflexia; order Silvanigrellales; family Silvanigrellaceae; genus Fluviispira; species Fluviispira vulneris. Next base: position 146,744 of record NZ_JACRSE010000003.1, read on the forward strand.
ACTCTTATTATTCAAATGAAAACCCTTATGCTTCTTCTGGTAACAACAGCCAACCTTTCAGTAAAAACTCTCGCCCAATTGATGACGACATTCCGTTTTAATTGGAGCGAGTAGCATTCATTTAAAATAAAAATTATATTTTTGTAGAATCACTTAATTTATGAATACCTTCAGAAGTGATACTTATTGTAATAATATCACCGATAGCTGGAGTCGCTTCAAAAAGCATCTGAAAATTCATTCCAAAATCTTTTCTATTGATTTTTGCAGTAGCTTTAAAAGACTGCTTAATATCATCCTTAGTTTTGAATTCACCTTTATATATAATTTTAAATGTCACAGGTTTTGTTACGTCTTTAATGGTCATATTACCGGTTAAATCTAAAGTATTTTTACCTGTTTTTTTAGCTGATGTTGACTTAAAGGTTAATAATGGAAACTTAATGGCATCAAAAAAATCAGCACTTTTTAAGTGTTCATTTCTTGGATTAAACCCTGTGTCAATAGACGATGCTTTTGCACTTGCGATTAATTCGGTTTGAGAAAAATCTTTTGGATTAAACTTAAATTTACCTTCAAACTCTTTAAATTCTCCAATAACTGAACTCACGACGAGATGATCAACCTCAAAATTAATTTTAGAGTAAAGAGGATTTATTTCATAATCGTGCTTCGCTGGAACTGATTCTATTGATTTATTCTTCTTTGTTTGAGGAGATGATTCTATTGAAATAATATTATTTGTTTGAGTTGATGATTCTATTGATTTAGCAAAACAGGTCATTGGAAGTACTAAAATTATAGACTTAAGCATATATTTTTTTAATTTATTTAATAACATAAAAATCCTTTAAAAACGTCAATATATAAAACAAGGCGCAGAAAATTTCATAATTAACATCACAAGTCAAGAAATATTTATATTAAAATATTAATCATTTAATATTAAATAGTTACAAAAAATAAAACATCAATTCAGTACTTTTATTAGATAAATTCCAGCTTGTTTACATAAACTATATTAGAAAAAATCTCTAATATTATACATTTAATCATCATTATAACTTTTTCTTAAACCTAGATGAATATTCACTTCATTAAAAATATATTTAAAGCTTTATTGCAAATATATACACTCAATTAACTGCTGAACGCTTTATTTTATTTTAGATAGACAAAGATTCTTGAATAAAAATCAAATTTGCACACAGCTAGAAATCGAAGAGAAAAAATCTTGATTGCCAAAGCTAATTATGTTTTTATACAGATGAAAATTTATAAATAACGAGCTTTTTCTTAAGCTTATGCAGGAAAGATAAATACATGCTTGTAAAAGATATGACAGAATTTAAGAAAATCATTGAGAATATAGAAAAAAATAAGGATTACATGCGCCCCCAAGCATTTGCTATAGGTCTCGCAACGGTTGCTCAGAATGGCTCCTTGCTCGATAGTTACTTTCCGTCACCAAATTTTCAAACAAACTTTGCAACTGCTGCCATACTTGCATATATTCTCGGTTATAAAAATGGTACGCATTCTTATCAAGTGTCGAACGAACAAATTAATGAAATACTAAGCTATTTTACACCTTTTGCCGATGACAACAAAGAACACGCCAATATCGATATTCTAAAAAGCATGCAGAAAATTCTACAAAATCAAAGTAAAAATCGAAAAACTATTGTTGTTTCATTTATAGCAGCTGCAGAAAATGATTCCGGCCCTCGAGAAGTCCCTGATGCCTACCTGCGTTTACACTTACTTAGCCACAGACTTGTAAAACCCCATTGTATAAATTTAACAGGTCTCTTTAGCATCTTGCCTAACGTTGTTTGGACCTCAGAAGGCGCAATAGCAATCCAAGATTTAAATCTCAGAAAAATGGAAGCATTATACGAAGGTCGCAATTTAGTCGTTCACTCTATAGATAAATTCCCCCGGATGACCGATTTTGTAATCCCTACCGGAGTCCGCATTGCAGATGCCTCTCGAGTCCGTCTAGGTGCTTATTTAGGAGAAGGCACAACAGTTATGCATGAAGGTTTTGTCAACTTCAATGCAGGCTGCGAAGGCCCCAACATGATTGAGGGACGCATCTCAGCTGGAGTCTTTGTTAAAAAAGGCAGTGATCTTGGTGGCGGATGCTCCACTATGGGCACATTATCAGGTGGCGGAAATATAATCATTTCCATTGGTGAAAATTGTTTGCTTGGTGCTAATTCTGGTTTAGGCATTCCACTTGGAGATCGTTGTACAATAGAAGCTGGACTTTATATAACATCTGGCACTAAAGTTTTATTTAATAATACAGTATTAAAGGCAAAAGATTTTGCTGGTAAAAATGATATTCTTTTCAGAAGGAATTCTCAAACAGGCTGTATAGAAGCTATTTCTAAAGCAAACTCAGTTGAATTAAATACTGTTTTACATCATAATTAAAAAATAAAGTTAAGATATCTTATTTTTTTTCTAAACTATTTTTTTTACAGCAAATACCTTTTATTTTTAAATATTCATTTAAACGAAATAAAGCTTTTGCTGTCAGATAATAATCTGAATCTTCATTAGGAATGAAAACTTTTTTATTTTCTAATAGATCTTCTCGTTTCCATTGCACTACTTTATATTGATTCAAATGCTGTGGTGGAACAAAAATTTTACCAAACCCATCCGTATAAACTGGCCATCTTCTCTGTTCAGAGAATAAAGAATCAGAGATAGTTTCAATATGATTTATATTTAAAAAATCAAGAATTGTTGGATAAATATCTGCCTGACTCTTGCTTATATCTGAATTAAATGCATGAAGATTGAGTTTTTTTAACATATTTTCAACCAATCCACCATGTAAAACAAGATTTGCTCGCGTTAACATATTCGCGAATTTATCTGGTGATTTGCTTTTATCAGAAAGCGGATATTCTAAATCAGGTATAAAATTCCCATGATCATTTACCATAACTAACAAAGATTGATCCCAAATTGTTTTGTTAGATTTTTTATCCAATTTTTTATCCAATTTTTTATTTTTTATATTATTAATAAATCTTTCCAAATTTAAATCAGTATAATATGTTGTTTTTTGCATATTAAATTCAGCTTTATTCAAAAGATTTTGATCTGGATATTTAAGATCATGCAAAACAGTAAATTCGGGGTGATTGGTCAAAGTCATAACAATATGCAACTGAATTTTAGTGTCATTCGTAACCAAAGCATTGACTTTGTCAAACAAACTTTTATCAGAAGCACCCCACCAAGTTGATTCTGTATCCTTCGCAAAATCTCCCAAACCAGTCATGAATTTAACCCCATGAGTTGTCCAAAATTTTTGCGTATCATCAAAACGTAAATCACCTGCATACCAATAATAACTCTGACTGTTATTGAAAGTTTTATTTAATATTTCAGGAATACAAATCGGATAATACTTAAATGTTCCTCTAAAAGCATCGGATGATTCACCTGTCCATGACCCACAAAGTGAACCTTGTTGTCCAGCACGAGTCACACCACCCACAGTCCAAGCATTTGAAAAAGAAATACCAGAAAGTGCAAGTTTATCATAATAAGGTGTAAAAGAGTATTTATGCTTTGGATACAACCATTGCCCATTTTGGGGTTTAAAACTCTCTAAAAGAATAATCCAAATATAAAGAGGATCTTCACCGCTTAAACTATTTTGAACTTGAGTTTTTAATTCAGCACCAATTTTATTGTGTGCTAATATAGGTTTATCCTGAATAATACTATAAATATCATCATCCGTAATTTTGTTTTGTACAGAATCTTTTTTATAGCGCCATTTATATAGCACTCTATAGTCATTATCTAAATTTAGAACGTATTTATCATTTTGGTAAAACTGTTCAAAAAGAAGATAAATAAAATTCTCAGTTACTGATTTAGTAGCAATATTTGCTGAAAATCTTTTAAAAAAACTTGATTCACTTATTAAATTCTTAGAAACCAATAAAAAGATAGTCAGAATAATAATCATTATAAATTTTATAAACGATAATTTCAAAAAACGAAAATTTCTGATCTTAATAAATATAATAATAACAGACAAATTCAGAAAAAATCCCAAGAAATATCTAGGATTAAAAATCATATTTAAACTAGAGCTCAAAAAATTCAAATCAAGTAAAAATGTTAAATGCAATTTACTAATTCCTGATTTGTAAAAATCCGTATAAATTATATACAAAGAAAGAAAAGAAGTTATTAATAAATTCGCAACAAAAAAAGCTGTTATTTTGATTTTTTTTCTATTTAATATTAATAAAATTGGAGAAATAATAATTGTCAGAAGTATCGATATTAAAAAATCATTTGCAAACATGATATACAGAGAAATAATTCTATTTATATTTCCCTTTACCAATTCAAAACCCAAATCATTCATTGTAAAAAAATGTATGATCATTAAGTTAAAGAAAAAAATCAGGAACTGGACTGATATCAATTCAAGATTAATTCTTTTATTACCCAAATAAGCTTTCAATTATCCTCCAAATAAACCTGACTCTTAAATAAAAAAATTAAGATTTTCTTTACAGAAAACAAACTTGTTAACTATTACAATATATGAATAGAAGTCAAGAAAACTTTAAATCATAAAAATTTCTAATAATCTTAAGATTGGAATCCATTGAGAAAGCTTTCCACATTTTTACCCAATTCACTCACTAGGTACCCCCCTTCTTGCAAAATAATGGTTGGCTTATTTAGCAATTTTAACTCTTTACCGAGAATATAAAAATCATCTATAGACATATTAAAATGGCCAATAGGATCCCCTGCTTCTATATCGAACCCCGCAGATAATATAATATAATCCGGATCCATAATTTTAAATGCTTTTTTTATACCTTTTTGCAAGGCAATAAAATATTCTTTAGGAGAACAAAGAGGCATAAGTGGTATATTTAAATTGTAATTAACTCCATCATCAATTCCAATTTCATCTTCAAACCCTGTAAAATATGGATACTCTATTTTTGGATGAGCATGTATACTTAAATAAAAAATATCAGATGAATCGTAAAAAATACTTTGTGTACCATTCCCATGATGAAAATCAAAATCTATTATCATTACATTGCCAGATCTTACTAAATATTTTGCAGCAATAGCAGTATTATTAAGATAACAATATCCTCCGAACATATTTTTTGATGCATGATGTCCTGGCGGTCGACAAAGAGCATATGTTGCTTCACCTGTTTTCTTCGTATGTATAGCAGCAGAATATGCTGCACTTGCAGAAGCTACAGCTGCACTCCACGTATGATTCATTAGAGAAGTTCCTGCGTCAAAACAGTAATATCCCGCTCTTTTCGGAATAAAAGGTTCATACCTAGAAATTCGATTGTCACACGGAAAGACATAGGGACAAATAATTTCATCGTTTTTAAGATTCTGCGCCGATTCCAAAAACTTAAGGTAATCTTCATCATGCACACTTAATAAAGCGTCATATGGAAGAATATCAGGCACAACTATCTCGTAATTACCAGCTGATTTAAATGCTTTTAAAATTGAATCTATGCGACTCACTTTGTCATTATAAGAGTGAGCTTTTCCATTATACACTTCTTTCTTAATTACATGTTTTTTTTGCAGTGAACTATAGAAAACTTTCATGCATTAAATACTCTCTTTTAATTGTTAATATTTAAATTCAATATAAAATTTTAAAAATATAAGACTACCAAATTTAAAATGATTTTTAAAAAAGAAGTTAAACTTGTAAATTTTAAAAATCTTTCTAGTATAGTATCAAATTATTAGGCCTGTCAAAAAGCCCTAAAGGAGCAATTATGCAAAGCAACCTAAATATACCAAGAATTATAGGCCATCGTGGCGCAAAAGGATATGCACCTGAAAACACTCTCAGTTCATTTCGGAAAGCAAAAGAACTCGGTACATCCTGGGTAGAATTTGATGTTAAAGAAACTGAAGATGGTGTTCTTGTCATTATGCACGATGATGATTTAGATAGAACAACAAATGGAAAAGGCCCGATGGCAAAAACTCCTTGGAAACAGGTCAAAGAACTCGATGCAGGAGCATGGTTTAATGAAACTTTTAAAGGAGAAAAGATACCAACCTTCGAAGAAACTATTCTGCTTTTAAAAGAATTAAATTTAGGTGCAAATATTGAAATTAAACCTTGCATTAATCGTGATGAGCGTACTGCTACTGCAGTTGCAAATACAATTTTAAATAAGTGGCCAAAAGAACTTCCCCCCCCACTTGTTTCAAGTTTTAGCATGGAGGCATTAAAGTTTGCAAAAAGAACTCATCCAGAATTGATTATTGGAGCATTATTTGAGACACTCCCAGCGGATTGGGAAAAAATAGCTAAAGAGGTTCAAGCACAAACAATAAATATTGATCAAGATATAATTACGCTTGAGTTAATAACTAAAATTAACAATAAAGGATATCCTGTTCTTGCATATACAGTAAATGAAAAGCAAAGAGCATATGATTTATTTAATTTAGGCGTTCACTCTATATTTACAGATTATCCATGGAAGGATTAATATGAAATTCAAATCATTATCTTCACTAATACTTATATCATATATTTCTCCCGCATTTTCAGCAACAGATATTCAGTTTTGGCACGGTCTTAGTGGTCAGGCTGCTGAAGTTATAGGAAATCTTGCAACTGAATTTAATAAATCGCAAAATGAATATAAAGTAACAGCAATTCGCAAAGGCAATTATCAAGAAACAATGATAGCAGGAATTGCTGCATATAGATCAAAGAAACAACCAGATATCATCCAAATTTATGAAGTTGGTACTGCTACAATGATAAATGCCAAAGGTGCAACTATCCCAATTTCAAAACTGATGACAGATCATAAATTTGAATTTGATGCAAAAGATATTATTCTTCCAGTTCGTTCATATTATAGCAGCGGTGACCAACTTCTATCATTTCCATTTAATAGTTCAGCTCCTATTATGTATTACAATAAAAAATTATTTAAAAAAGCTGGACTTGATGTAAATAAACCTCCAAAAACGTGGGATGAACTTTTTGTCTACGCAGAAAAAATAAAAAAATCAAATCCTAAAAATTGCGGATTTACAACTACATGGCCTGCATGGATTCAACTTGAGAATTTTAGCGCATGGCATAATGTTTCTTATGCTTCTCAAAGTAATGGTATGGAAGGAAACTCTCCAAGTCTGAAATTTAATTCACAAACTCAAATTAAACATTGGGAAAACATTCAAAAAGCATATAAAGATGGATATTTTACATATTTTGGTAGAACAACGGAAGCAGAATTATCTTTCACAACTGAAAAATGTGCAATCATACTTGATTCAACTGGATCATATGGGAAAGTTAAAGAAGCAAATATTGATTTCGCAGTATCGCAATTGCCATACTACGATAAAGTAACTGGTGCACCACAAAATACCATTATTGGTGGAGCAAGTCTTTGGGTATTTAATGGTATAGATAAAGAAAAACAAAAGGGTGCTGCGAAATTTATCTTATTTTTAAGCAGACCAGAAATTATGGCAAAGTGGCATCAACAGAGTGGATATTTACCCGTCACTCAAGCTTCATATGATCACTCTAAAAAGCAAGGATTTTATGAAAAGAACCCTGGATTTACCATAGCTATTTCCGAATTAACCAACAAAGCTCCTACAGAAAATTCAAAAGGTCTTAGAATAATAGGTCTACCAAATATTAGAAATATTGTTGAAGCAAATTTCGAATCTATGTTGTCTGGAAAAATGACTGCACAAAAAGCATTAGATGATGCAGTCGAAAAAGGCAATGATATAATTAAAAAAGCGGGCAGGTAATAAGTGGAAAAGCGTGCGATATTTAACTCAAAGTTATTCCCTTATTTCTTTTTGGCTCCACAATTATTAATTTCATTCGCATTTTTCTTTTGGCCAGCTTTACTTGCCATTTGGCAGTCTTTTCAAAAGGAAGATGCTTTTGGTTTAAGTTCAGAATTTGTTTGGTTTGAAAATTATACTGAAATATTTAAAGATTCAAATTATATTTCTGCAATTTCAGTAACAATTATTTTTAGTATAAGTGTAACTTTAATTTGTCTTTTTTCTGCTTTATTTCTTGCTGCATTAGCAAATCGAATTAAAGCTGGAAAAATTTTCTATCAGACCCTTATTATCTGTCCATATGCAGTTGCTCCTGCAATTGCAGGAGTTCTTTGGTTCTTCCTATTTAGCCCATCAATCGGATATTTATCTAATATTTTACATAAATTTGGTTTTCAATGGAACCCTAGTTTAAATGGGAATCATGCGCTTATTTTAATTATTTTGTCCGCAAGTTGGAAACAAATTAGTTATAATTTCTTATTTTATTTAGCAAGTTTACAATCCATTCCTAAATCTTTATTAGAAGCTGCATCTATTGATGGCGCAAGTCCAGTTCGTAGATTTATTGATATTGTTATTCCTTTGATTTCGCCAACAACTTTTTTCTTATTCATCATGAATATGATTTATACTTTCTTTGATACATTTGGAATTATATATACAACTACACATGGCGGGCCAGGTTATTCGACTACAAATTTAGTTTATAAAGTTTACGTCGATGGTATAGTAAATTTAAATTTAGGAAGTTCGGCTGCTCAATCTGTTATCCTAATGATATTTGTTTCATTTATAACAATATTACACTTTAGATTTGTTGAGAAAAAGGTACACTATTAAATGGAAACGAATAGAAATTTTTCAACAGCTTTGTCTCATATAATTTTAATTATTGGTATCATCGTCATTACTTTTCCAATCTATTATGCTTTGATGACTTCTTCTCAATCTTTGCAAACTATTCTTTCTGGCAAAACGACACTCATGCCAGGTGGCAATTTTATAGAAAATTATAAGGAAATATTTTCTTCAGACAAAAATATTATCCAAGGCATTTCAATATGGAGACTTCTTTTCAATAGCTTAATCGTTACTTTATGCATAACACTTGGGAAAACAACGATATCTATAATGTCCGCCTATGCAATTGTTTATTTTAAATTTCCATTTCAAAAAATATCCTTTGCACTTATTTTTTTAACACTTATGCTTCCTATTGAAGTCCGCATTGTTCCAACTTTTCAAATGGCTGCTAATCTAAATTTTTTAGATTCTTTTCAAGGATTATCAGTTCCACTCATAGCTTCAGCAACTGCTACATTTTTATTTAGACAATTTTTTATGAGTATTCCAGATGAACTTTGCGAAGCTGCACGTATTGATGGCGCGGGACCTTTAAGGTTTTTCTTTGACACAATACTTCCACTTTCGAAGACAAGTATTGCCGCACTCTTTGTTATTTTATTTATTTATGGATGGAATCAATATTTATGGCCTTTGCTTATAACAACTAAGCAAAGCATGGGAACAATTATAATCGCACTCACTCAAATGATAGCCAACGATGGAACGACTCCATGGCATCTTGTCATGGGGGTATCTCTTATTGCTATGCTTCCTCCTATTCTCGTTGTTGTTCTGATGCAAAAATGGTTTGTAAAAGGATTAATAGATTCCGAAAAATAATTAAAGGTAATATTATGGCTAAAGTTCTACTTAAAAATTTAAAAAAATCATATCAAAATACTCAAGTTATAAAAAATATAAATTTTGAAATCAACGACGGCGAATTTATCGTGGTACTTGGTCCGAGTGGATGCGGAAAATCCACAATGTTGCGCATGGTTGCTGGACTTGAAAATGTATCTGAAGGCGAAATATACATCGGTGAGTCAAATGTGACCAAATTAGAGCCTAAAGATAGGAGCATTGCGATGGTGTTCCAAAATTATGCTTTATATCCCCATATGACTGTGTATAAAAACATTGCATATGGTTTGAAGTTACATAAAGTTCCAAAATTGGAAATTGAAAAAAAAGTAAATAAAGCTGCTGAAATGCTTCAACTTAAAGAATTACTGCATAGGAAACCAAATCAATTGAGCGGTGGGCAAAGACAAAGAGTTGCTATGGGCAGAGCAATCGTTCGTGAGCCTAATGTCTTTTTATTTGATGAACCTCTTAGTAATTTAGATGCTAAACTCAGAACTCAAATGCGCTTTGAAATAAAAAATATCCACAGAAATGTACAAACAACAAGCATATATGTAACTCATGATCAAATAGAGGCAATGACTTTAGCAGACAGAATCATGTTATTAAATAAGGGTGAAATAGAGCAGGTTGGTACTCCTAATGAACTTTATGAAAAACCAGCTTCAATATTTGTAGGTGGTTTTATTGGAAATCCTCCAATGAATTTTATTTCTGGACAAATTGCATCTCGGTATTTAAGTTCTGAAAATTTAAATGAAACAACTGTTGTTGGAATAAGACCAGAAAAAATTCAAATTTGCGATCAAAATTCCTCAATTAAGCAAAATGAAAACCCAATCCCGTTTGAAATCAAAATGTGCGAATCAATTGGATATGAAACTTTAATATATGGGAATATTGAAAAATCTGAAACAGAATTAATAGTGAAAGTCACAAAAAATACTTTTCATGATAAGCAAAAAATATTTTTAAATATTTCTAAATCTGATATACATATTTTTAATAAAAACACGGGAAAGCGAATAGAATAATTTAATAAAGTATTAACAGAAATATAATTTTGAATATATTATTTTAACAATCAATTAAATTACATGGAGAATCAACATGCTAATTAATAATCGAGTAATTAATCGTTTGATTTTTTTTTTGATATTAATTTTCACAATTATTGTATTTGATCTGTTTAAAAGTTCTTTTGCAATGAGTTCAGAAGCAGACAATCGAAACCAAATACAATCAAAAGAACCTTCAAAACACACAATAGCTTTATATGAAAAATTTAGGAAAGAATTACCCTTTGATGATAAAAGGGATTATGAAGAAGCAAAAAGAGGATTTATTGCTGCACCCAAATACAAACAAGTGAGATCTGACAAAGGTCATCTTATATGGGATATGGAAAGTTATAATTTCCTATTGAAGCAAAAACAATACCCAAGTATTCATCCTTCCTTACAACGCCAAGCTGAACTCAATATGGCATATGGTTTATATGAAGTGATACCAAAGAAAATATATCAGGTACGTGGTTTTGATATTTCTAATATTACCTTTATTAAAAGCAAAAAAGGGTGGATTGTATTTGATCCTTTAATTTCAAGTGAAATGTCTAAGCTTGCTCTGAATCTTGTAAATCAAAATTTAGGATCTTTTCCCATTAAGGCAGTGATCTATTCACACTCCCATGGTGATCATTTTGGAGGTATTCATGGAATCGTAAATGAAGAAGATGTTAACTCTGGAAAAATTCAAATTATTGCTCCAAAAGGATTTATGGAAGATGCCATTTCTGAAAACGTATATGCAGGAAATGCAATGAATCGAAGATTATACTATCAATATGGCATTTTATTACCTCGAAATCCCTATGGCCATGTAGATCAAGCAATAGGTAAAAATCTATCCACTGGCACAATGGGTTTAATCCCACCAACTGTTACTATAACAAAAGATTTTGAAACCATGGAAATAGACGGAGTGAAAATGATTTTTCAAAACACTCCTGGAACCGAAGCTCCTTCAGAAATGAATACTTATTTTCCTGACATGAAAGCTTTCTGGGCTGCAGAAAATATCACTAGTTCCATTCATAATATTTATACATTAAGAGGAGCATTAGTTAGAGATGCACTTAAATGGTCTAAACATATTAATGATTCATTATATCACTTTGGCAAAAAATCAGAAGTAATGTTTTCTTCACATTCTTGGCCTCGATGGGGAAATAAAAGAATTCAAGAAGTCATGCGGGCACAACGCGATACCTATGCGAATTTAAATAACTCAGTGCTACACCTTGCTAATCAGGGTGTTACTATAAATGAAATTCACAATATTTATAAATTACCGATTATTTTACAGAAGCAATGGTCAGCACATAGTTATCATGGCTCTGAAGGTCACAACAGTAGAGCAGTTATTAATCGTTACCTTGGTTATTGGGATTCAAATCCTGCAACATTAATTCCTTTATCACCTAATGAATCTGCACCATTATATGTAGAAATGATGGGTGGTGCTGAAAAAATTATTGCAAAAGCTACAAAATTAAATGATGACGGCAAATACATGTATTCCATCGAAATTTTAAATAAATTAGTTTTTGCAGAACCAAATCATCAGAGAGCAAAAGAACTTTTAGCAGACGCATTTGAGCAAATCGGTTATCAAAAAGAAAGTACAAGCTTAAGAAATAGTTTTTTAGCTGGTGCCTTTGAACTTCGCCATGGAATTCCCAAAGGGAACACACCTAAATCATTTGGCCCAAAAATGGTGTCTGCTATGTCAACTGAACTTTGGCTTGATTATATTGGAATACGACTTGGTATTAATCGACCAGAAAATATTCACTTCTCTATTAATCTCCTGACTCCAGATAATGGTGAAAAATTTGCGATTGAATTCAGCAACGCAACACTAACAAATATAAAAGGTTTTCATGCTGAGAAACCTGATTTAGCAATAACCATAAATCGTTCGGATTTAGAAAATGTGATGATTTATAAAACAAATTTAAAAAGTCTTGAAAAAGAGCGAAAAGTTAAAATAGAAGGAAACAGAAAAGTATTTGAACAGTTAATAAGTATGATATCAGAATTTAATTCATCATATGAAATATTGCCTGGTACCAGTTAAAAAAGTTGTTTGGGTTTATTAAGAGTTTCCATCTCTTTAATTTAATTTTTTTAAAAGAATGCGTAGTACTTCTCAATTAATTAAACGATGTTTGGCACATATTTAATAGACAAAGTATAAATTCTAATTTCGGTTAACAAATTCAAATAAATTATCATAATTTTTTAGCGAATACTTCTCAACACCAATTTTTTTTGCTTTTTTTCTTTTCTCAAAATAGTCTTCTTTATCTAAAAATAATTTCGAAGAAGATTCCAAACGATGCTGAAGAAGTTTTGTATCGCCTACTGGAAATATCAGCTCTTTAAAATCCGAGAAAACTTCAGGCAAAGCCCCAGCGTTCGAACTGATTACTGGTGTTCCGCACTGTAAAAATTCAACACCAACACGACAAATCACTTCGCTGTCTAAACTTGGAATTATCCCAAAGTGGACCATACTTATAATTATATCAATATTTGGAATTTTTTCACTGACTATAAATAATTCTTTATTGAGCTTATCAGACTTTAAATAGTATTTATTCTTTATACATTTTCCATCTCCAAATCTTTCGAAATATTTATCATAAAGCATTTCAGCTGACAGATTTGCATTGTAACCCAAAAATACAAGTTGAGATTTAATCTTATTTCCTTCTTTATTATTTAAATCTGCTTGTAAAAATGCATCAATTAAATAATCATGGCCTTTTACCTTATCAAATCTGCCTATTACTAAATATAATAGATTATCGCTTTTGATTGGGGGAAAATCTGTATCGATAAAAATCTCTTCACATTTTTTCTGACTTGATAAAATATTTTGTACAAAATCTTTTGAATAGTATTGAATCATCATTTTATCTTTTGGAATATCAAACTTAACTCTATTTTTTACACAGTCAGCTGCAAAGATAATTTTATTTGTAATTTTATTATACAAAATTTTTGAAAATAGATTAGAACTTATTCCTTGCGCTTGTCCTCTGACTCGGATCAAAATTTTATTTCTCCATAAAAATGGAAATAATATTTTTGAAAGAGCACAAAGACTATGCTCTCTTCCCTCAAAAACCCAAATATATTTTAAAGATTTTTTATATTTAATCAGTTGTCTATGCAAGAATATAAAACTTATAAAGAAATTAAATAAGTTTTGATTGTGTATCGGTACATTTGCAAATGGTATATTATGCTCTTTACATTTTTGATCCATTGCAGTGCTACCAACTTCACTACAGTAAAGAATACAACCTTGCTGACTCAAATATATCGCCAACTGTAAACTGTAATCAGTAACAGCAGAGAACCATGGATTTGAGTTTAAAAAAAGATGTTGTATTTTATTATTTAGACTCAATTTTAATTCCCTTGCGATAAATCATTATCGGATTTGTTAATAACTCTTGCTTTTTATCTGCTTCAATAAGCTTATTCCAAACTTCAATTGGATTTTCAAAACCAACTTGGTAACCCATGTTTTCTATTTTACCTTCACAATATATCATTTCTAATCCTAATTGAAGAGCACACTCGTGAAAATAATTTAAGGATATCCCTTGATCAGAGGGATGCATAAGCGCATCAGCCACAGACACAGAGCCAATTCCTAAATACCTAAAACGTTCCGTTGTAGCAGGTAAAAATCCTAAGTAATTTAAAAATTGCCACACTCGCAACTGTAAATAGTTTAGTAAAATTTTTATTTTGAATCTCTTCTCAAAAAAAGAACTCCACATTTCTTTGTAACGTGCTTGAATTCTCCGTTCAAGCTTTCTCCCATGGTAGCTATAAACCATCAATCTTAAAGCTCCTCCTGGGTTTAAACGCTCTTCAATTGCTTTTAATAGAAGATAGGGATTGGGTTGATGATGCAAAACACCAAAACATTGGATAAAATCGAAGCCCCCCAAAGCTTTCTCTTTCAAAATCATTTCTGCGTTACCTAACAAAAAATTAACTTTTTTTAGACTTTCCTGATGTGTAAACAGGTTTTTAAAACGCTGATACGATATCTTTTTTTTTGCATTTCGCAAGGCTTTTCGGCTCAAATCAACAGCGAGTATCTCGTTTTTCTTATGCAGTTTCCTGAATAAAAGCGGCTCGTCTGTTCCACAACCCACAAGGAGAATTTTATTAGAACTTGGGAAAACCGCCTCTATTTCTCCTTTAAACATAAAGATTTCTTGCTTGTTAACAGTTTTACTTCTTTTTTTAAAGCTCTGACTCATTTGCCAAAGTCTCTGTGCAAATGAAATTCTTCCCAAACTGATTAATTGGGCAAATCCTCCATGGGACGTAAGGTGGGCTTCTACCTTTGGCGAAAGAAAAAAGGGGCGATTTGGGTACGGAAAAAGATCATAAAACTTACGCATTTTTTCAATCTTTAGCTGCTCCATAAGCGCTTCCTTTCTATAAACTATTAAAAATACATAAAATTCATATATTATAGCATATCATAACAATGCTCCAAAAGACTTTAGTTCGCACTTGACACTTAATATCTGGTAAAGTATTGCTGTTGCACTGATCTGGTGGCTGTAGTCAAGCGGTTAAGACAATGGATTGTGATTCCATCATTCGGGGGTTCGAATCCCCTCAGTCACCCCATCAATTCTAAGAACTTCATGAATCAGCTTTTCCTCTTCAAAAAATTTTGACAATTTATAAAAATCTCGTAATATTAAGTCCTTATTAAGTTAAAGGATAAATTATGACTTTGAACAAGGCCCCCCACTTTTCGACGAAAAGACTTCAGCTCCGTTATATTACTGAACAAGACGCGGAAGACATCTTTTATTATGCGAAAAACAGTAACGTAGCGCGCTATTCTAACTATGAGCCCCACAAAAGAATCCAAGACAGTTATAATTTCATAAGAAAATGCCAAGCTCTTAATATCAAAGACTCCTTAAATCCTCTTGCGATCGTTATTCAAGAGAAGGGGAAGGAGAAAATGATAGGGACTGTAGGACTATTCAAAGGGTCTTTGTGTGGACATAATACTTTAGAACTTGGCTATGCTCTCGGCGAAGATTGGTGGGGAAAGGGCTACGTTGTGGAAGCGTCACAAATCTTAATCAACCATGCTTTTAAGCAAACTTATACCCGTAGAATTCAAGCTGTTTGTGTGAGAGAAAATATTGGCAGTTTTCGGGTTATGGAAAAACTCGGGATGCAAAGAGAGGGGATATTAAGAAAGCACGTTTTCAAAAACGATTATTACTATGACGTATATATGTACTCATTGCTTAAGGATGAGTGGGACATTTTTAAATAAAACTAATTATTCACAATAAGAACGTCGCAATGGATTTTATTGGCTATATAATTCGCAGTGGACCCCAACATACCAATAAAGGAATGATGGTGACCAGCAACAATAACAAGATCAAATGCATTTTCTTTAGCAAAAGCAACTATTCCAGGTTTTGGATTGCCAAAAAATACATGCTGCTGATTGGCTTCTAATTTATACTGTCCAGCAACTTCTTGCATTTTTTCTTCAGCTTTTTCCATTATTTTTTTTTCAAGATCTATATCCATAGGATAATAATATCCATGAATTGGCACAGATGCGACAGGAAGCACAACGTGACATAAATGTGTTTCAGCTTGAAATGAATTTGCAATTTCGAAAGATTTCCCTAAAAATTTTAAACTCTCATCAGAAAAATCAGTGCACAACAGAATTTTTTTATACATTGACATGAATAAAACCCCTAATAACTATAAGAAATTTACTTTTTAACTATTAACACATCACAATCAGCCTTATTTGAAAGAACGGCTGCAACAGAACCTAACATACCTAAGCGAGAATGATCATGTCCACCAACTATAATAGCATCAATATTTAATTTTTTAGCAAGATTGAGTATTTCTTCTTTTGCATTGCCTCTTAAAAAGTGAGTATTCTTCTCATGAATAGATAAATTATGAGCCAATTCTGCAAATTTTTTCTTCAGTGGTTCGAGGACATTTTCGTTGAAGTCAAAGGACTGATAATAAAAATAAGACGCTGGAGCCACTATACTCTCATCTCCCAAAACATAGCATAAATGCACATTTGCTTTTGTTATTTCGCGTAACAAAAGGGTCTTTTGAGATACAGCCTCTGTTACTTCTGAGAAATCGATAGCCATTAATATATTTTTATACATAACTGACCTCATTTTAAATAAAATATCGAATTTTTTACCTACTCATAAAACTTATAAACCCACCCACAAAAATTCATACTCCAATTTACATTTATATTGCACAAGTTAAATAAAGGCAATTTTTCTCGTGAAAATAGAAACTATTGCTAACCAGTTATTTCTCATTTAAATATTTCATCTGCGCTTCTTTAATAGATTTTACGAAATTATTACTTTTCATCTTTAATAAAATACCAAATTCATATATGCTCTATATCTAGCAGCTCTAATATTAATTTTATCCACTATGAGGACCAATATGTTTCTTAAATATTTAGTATACTTTTATCTATTTGCATTTTCCACTTCAATTTTTGCAGAAAAAAATCAAACACAAGAAATTTTTGAGCCAAATTTTATAGAATATTTGGTC
Source organism: Fluviispira vulneris (assembly GCF_014281055.1). NCBI lineage: Bacteria > Pseudomonadati > Bdellovibrionota > Oligoflexia > Silvanigrellales > Silvanigrellaceae > Fluviispira > Fluviispira vulneris. The sequence continues at coordinate 164,050 of NZ_JACRSE010000003.1, forward strand.
TCAGACTTGGCCTATACGGATTTTATTAATAAATGTCTTGCAGATGGTAAAGATATTAATCTATGTGAATTTGAGTTCAGCAATTATGTAAATCATTATTTAAGATCATTATAAATATATATTAAAATAAATCCAATATAAAAGAATAAAGACAATAAATTTTATATTTTTGTAAAAAAATTTGACTCTAATGATATATTAAAAATTAAACGATATTTTGCGTCAGCATATATTTAGGGACATCTGATATATGCCCGAAAGGGCCTGAATATATGCTCTCAATAGGAATAACATCTAAAGAGTCAATACTTTCTTTTTGAGTGACTTTAGCTTCATCAATAACAATAATTCTATGACAATTTGTATCAGAAATAATTAACTTCCCATCAAACCATGATATACCTGAAGGTTCATTTAATTTTTCAGTAAGATGAACTGTACCTAAATAATCTTTATCAACAGAATAAATTCTTAATGCATTATTATAGCTATCAACAATATAAAGATTATTACTCGCAGGACTCCAAGCACAACTCAACGGATGTTGAAGTCGAGCCTCTGCTCCAAGACCATCACAAAAGCCAAAATCGAAAAGGCCTTCTCCTACGAGACTCACAATCATAGTTTTACCAGATTCATTCCAGTTTTTAACCACAAGGCGAATTGAGCTTGTTTCACTGTCAGTAAATGCGAGCACAGTGTCGGATATCGCTGTTATCCCAGAAGGCTGAGCAAGAGCAGCAAATGAAGCGGGGCCATCCACTATATCCTCTCGCCCAGATCCTGCAATATGTAAAATAGATTCATCTTTTGCAATAAATAATACAATTTGATGACTGCCTGCGCATGTTATTGCAAGATCATTTCCCCAAACACAGACATCTGTTGGAGAGTTAAGAGGGGCTAACTTAGCCACATATTCTGAACGACTCTCGAACACACCCTTATCGCCCTTACCAGCAATCACACGATATTTCCGCTGAGGTTTTCCTTCTAAGTCGAAGGCAATGAGTCGGTGATGCTCAGAGTCACAAACGATGAGTTCACTTTTCCAAACACAACAACCTTGAGGGGATAATAAGATTCCTTCACCAAATGAAGAGACAAACTTTCCTTCGGAGTTTAATTGCACAATTCGATTATTATAGGTGTCAGATACAAAATAATGAACTAAATTATTTATTTTTGTTGCCACAGCTTTTGTTGGATAACGAAAATTTAATTTATCTTCAATATTTTCCCATTCACATAATTTTATCTCTGGCAGAGTTTTATTCTGTAACAAATTAATTATTTGTTCTTTTAGAATTTCATATTTATTTTCCCCAGAAGTCGAAAAAGCAATCATTCCGTCGCTATCGATCAATATAAAGGTTGGCCAAGAACGTACTGCAAATTTTTTCCAGAGCTGCATTTCTTCATCTACAATCACTGGATGTTGAATATTTAAACGGTGACAAGCATCTTTAATATTGTCATAATCTTTTTCGTGTGAAAATTTAGCACAATGAACTCCCAAAACAACCAACCCTTTTGGACAAAATTCTTCTTCAATTTTCTTTAAATCATGCAATATATGTACACAATTTATACAGCAATATGTCCAAAAATCTAGTAATATTGGATGACCTTTAAAGTTTGCTAAACTAATATTATGTCTTGCATTAATCCATTTAAATTGGGGAGGGAAGTCGGGGGCATGAACCGGCATTGTGACACCTATAATAAAAAAACTTGTTATAGTTTTTATTTTACTTCATTTTGAAACGATCAAAAAGTCCCTTAATCATTTTATAGTCCATTTTAAGCCCAGAAATACCCTTACGTTTAATTAAGACAACAAGCTTTGGCAAAAAAATGACAAACGCAATCAAACCAAAAAGTAGAACAAAAGTAAATATAACCAGAAATATAGGTATAAATAAAATAAATGATAAGATTGAAGGCTTATTTTTAGTAAAGACGGCTCCATTAGAAAAAGTCCAAGAAAATGAGCGAAATTGATTATCTTGCTTCATATTAGAAAAATTTTGCGAAGAATAATCAATGTCTGGATTTATAGATAAATTATTCATTTCTTTTTCAGATTTGATTGAAGAAGTTTCATTTTTACAAGAACCTTCTTCTGAAATAAATTCAGCATCAATAACATCATTATATTTATTAGACTCATCCTTCTTCATAAAAACCTCTTGAACAATGTAAAAGATTAGTTGAATTTTAAATACTCAAACTTTCATTAGAATTAAAATAAAATTCATCTTTATTATTTAAATCATAAAGTTTTTTAAGAATATTTAAATTCCAAAAAATATCTGCTTTAGAATTCCAAGTAAGAACTCCATTATTTAAGGCACAAATTCGATTTGCAATCATTTTTGCAAAATGTATATCATGAGTAGCTATAAATATTATTGCTTTATTTTTAACTACGTAGTCTTTACATTTCTCGATAAGATTTATTTTATGCTTTAAATCTAGATCTCCATCAGGTTCATCTAGTATTAATATTTTTGATTTCCTTTGCCATATTCTAGCCAATTGAACCCTTTTCCACTCTCCACCGCTTAAAAGAATAATTTCTTTTTTTGCTTGAGAAGCAATATCAAAATCTCTTAATACACTCGAAAAGTCAAATGAAAATTCAATGTTTAACTTCTGTAAAATATTAATATTATCGTCTCTCTCAAGCAGCAAAAACTCTTCAACATTAAAGTTTTCTGCTCTGGCTAAGGATTGCGGCAGCCAGGAGATTATACGAGATCTGCATAAACTATTAATATTATTTATTTTTTCTTTATTTATGAATACGTTACCATAGGTTGGCTCTATAACTCCAGCACATATTTTAAGCAAAGTGCTTTTTCCAGCTCCATTGTTACCTAAAAAACAAATAATTTCACCTTCATTAAACTCAAAGTTTATATCTTTTAACAAAGTTTTCTTATTAAGCACTGAATAAAAAAGTTTTTCTGCCCTGAAGTTTAAACTCAACATTAAACCTTTTTCCTTATTAAAATAAAGGCCAACACGGGTGCCCCAAGAATAGCTGTAAAAATACCCAACGGCAATTGAGCGGGCGAGAATAAAGAACGCGAAAGTGTATCAGCATTGACTAGGACTATAGATCCTAAAATCATACTTAATATACATTCAAACCTTGCAGAAAACCTATGCATTTTTCGAATCATATGCGGAATTATCAGACCAATAAAACCTATAGAACCAGCAGTAGAAACTACAAGTGAAACTAAAAAACAAATCATTACAACTGAAATTTTTCTTAATTTTACTGGATTAAGCCCCATAGATTTAGAAAAGTCATCTCCAAATGACATTAAATCAAAATAATTTGCATTTCTTAGAAGGAAAAAAGCAGGTACGATGGACATCGTATAAAAAATAAATAATTGAATTAAGTTTATCGGTTGTAACGTGCCTATCATCGCATTGTGAATTTCAGAAAGCTGTTCTGGTTTTGCAAGTGTAATAATCATCAAAGTAATTGATGAAAAAAAAGAGTTTATAATAATTCCTATTACTGGATAAATGTATTCATCATTAACACTTTTAATTCTTTTTCTAAAAAATAATAAAATAAAAAAAGACAAAAAGCATCCTATAAAAGTAAAAACTGACTGAAATGGAATGAGATTTTGTAAAGTTAATTCAGAAAAAAATTGAATTGAACTTAGAATGATAAATAGAGCTAAAAAACATGTGCCACCTGATGAAATACCCAGTATAAAAGGATCTGCCAACGGGTTTCTAAGAACTCTTTGCAAAACACATCCACTTAATGCTAAAATAGCACCAACCAAAGCAGCTTGCATAAGACTATTAAATCTCAACTCCAATATTCTATATTCTATACTAGAAAAAGTTAGTGATGAATTTAAAACTTCACTAAGAGAGAGCTGCACAGACCCATGATAAATACTTAAAATAGCAGATATAAAGAAAATGAATACATATATAGAACACACTTTAAAAGAAAAATTTGATTTCAACTCACAAACTTTCTATAAATTTTATACCTTCTACTATTCTTGGCCCAGGTCTTACTAAAACATCGTCAGGGACAATTATGACTTTAATTTTATCAATATCATTTCCATAAATATTCTTTATGTTTTGTGTCTGTATTTTTAAAGATTCGTCGATATTTTTACCTTTAATTGATCCAACTAAAATAATATCAGGTCTGTTTTTTATTAAAAATTCTTTAGTTATAATTGGATATTTTATAATACTTTTACCAACAATATTTTTTAAACCAGATTTTAAAAACAGTCCACCTAGCCAAGTATCTTCACTTACTGAATATAGTGGATTAAATTGTAGAGCAAATAAAAATGATTTATTTTTCTTTGGTTTATTTTCAAGAGAAAATAATGCTTCTTTGATTTTTTTCGCAACTATTTCACCTTTTTTTTCCGCACCTAATTTCTTTGCGATATCATTAATTATAACAGGTAAATCTTCTGCTCGTTCTGGATTAACTTCTATTATGTTAATCCCATATGACTTTAACTTATTCAATTTAGCTATTGGATTTCCTTTGGTCGCTAAAACTACTGTTGCGCCTGATGTTAATATTTTTTCAAGACTTGGATCATTGTATTGTCCTACTTTAAAAATCGACTTTGCTTTAATAGGATAATCGCATAAAAATGTATTGCCAACGAGCTTACCTTCAAGTTCTAATGCAAATACTATCTCAGTTAGATTTGGTGCCAAAGTAACAATTTTTTGCGTATTATTTGCATAAGCAATTTGGAAATAAAATAAAATTAGAATTACAAAATGAAAATATTTAATTCTCATTTTGTAATTCCAGCAGCGATAATTCTATCTTTAATTTTCTTAATAACTCTCGCTTCTAATTGACGAGCTCTTTCACGAGTTATTCCATATTTATCACCAACATCTTGGAGAGTGATTGGCTCATCCGCCATAATTCTGTTATGAAAAATAAAAGAATCTCTTTCATTTAAATCTTTTTCAACAAATGCCATTTCTTTTCGAAGAATTTTTAGAAGCTGTTCTCTTTCATAAGAAAGTCCAGGATCTTCGGAGTCTGACATAATTAAATCGACTTGACGAGCGTCTCCTTCTTCACCCACTGGTGTGTCTAAAGAAACATCATTTTTCGTTAATCTTTGTTGCATTTCGATAACATCATTTGGCTGAACTCCAATTTTTTCTGCCAATAAATTCGCATCGAATTTTTGCGTTAAAGCGTAAAGCCTTTCAGCCTCTCCACGCAGCCTAAAAAATAATTTTCTTTGTGCGTCAGTCGTTCCCATCCTGACAAGACTTTTATTATCCATTAAAAATTTCAAAATATAGGCCCGTATCCACCACGCACTGTAGGTTGAGAGCTTGACTCCACGATATGGATTAAAACGATTGACCGCCTGCACCAAACCCGCATTGCCCTCTTGAATAAGATCGAGAATTTGCGAATATGCCCTACGATATTCCATAGCTATTTTGACAACTAATCTAAGATTTGCCGTTACAAGTTGATTGCGAGCATTCATTTCATTGTGCTCATATGCCCTTATCGCTACTTCTTTTTCTTCTTCACGGGTCATCAGAGAATAGCGGCGAAGCTCAGCCAGATACCTCTGAAGCGCATTGGTGGTAACAAGCCCAGGTTCTTTCCCTGTTATTTCAAAGGTATCATCTAAATCAATATCCTCTTCTTCATATTCAGAATCTTCGCTTTTCAGAGCAGGTAAAATGTCTGTATCATCTAAGATGACTTCAGATTCAGAGTCTTTATAATTGTCTACATCTATTATATCGTGGTGTCTTGATGACTCATTAGAATCATCTTCTTCGTCCAATATTTCAGCATCTAGCAAATCCGCTTGTTTTGCCTTGGAATGTTTAGTTGGTTTTAAATATGAGTCAGACGTTTTTGATTTTTCTTGTACTGAAACACGAACAAAAGACTTCTTTTTTGAATTTTTGGTCTTATCATTTTGTGTTTCATCTTCAGTAATCACAATCTCTTTCTTACGAGTCATAGGGTTTACTCCCTGAAAAGGAATCTACAATGCTCAGAGTCGGAATTATTTCCAACCCTTTTGCAAAAATCAATAAACTCAACCCTGAGTACAACACTCATCTTTGGTATATCTTAGCTAATAATGGGCAACTTGAAGTTACCCGCTCTCTTGAACAGCTTAATCAAGTGTGCCAAGAATTTAGCGAAAGAAATATCAACTTAGTTGGAATTGTTGGTGGCGATGGAAGTATTAGTCTTGTACTTTCAGCAATATACAAAGCATATGGGGCAGAAAGACTTCCTAAAATTCTCCTTTTAAAAGGAGGAACGATTAACTTCCTAGCTTCAAATTTAGGTATTAAAAACGAAGCAAGAACGTGCCTAGAAGACACAATACAGCTCATCAGCAAAAAACATACCATGAAAGAAGCTATTCTCAGTACAATCCATGTCAATGGGCGACTTGGATTTATCTTTGCAAATGGAGTAGCTGCCTCATTTTTAGAAGAATTTTATAAGGATAAAACCAATTCCTTTGGTGCCGCACTTAAGGTTGCAGGATATATAGCTGATGGAATTTTTCAAGGAAAATTAAACGGAGAATTCCACAAAATTGTTAAACAACAGAAGATGAAAATAGAGACTTATCCAACCCCTCTTTATAACGATATTTCCACAAATTCACAGATAAATAACAAATATAGCATGATTTTAGCCTCAACTGTTCCAAAACTGCCTTTGACAACTCGCTTCTTTAAAAAAGTTGTTATGGGTGATAATTCAGCAGAAATGATTGCGATATCGGAAAAGGGTTCAAAGCTCTTAAAAGGTGCTATTAAAGCCCTATCTGGTGGCTGTATTTATAACTTACCAAATGTAAATTCTATAAAATTTCAAAAAGCAAATATCACTTGTGAAGAAAATACTTCATATTCTCTTGATGGAGATCTTATTTCAAACCCTGATGGTAAAATCAGCATTGAAATGGGGCCAAATTTTGTGTTTTGCTCTCCTTACGATATAGCTAAATAAATATTATTTAGCTGCTAAAGGAAAATTTATGAGTTCAAAAGAAAAACGAGAAAAAGATAAGGAAAGAGAAAAAGAAGATTTAAAAGAAGAAAAAAGATTTTTTGATGGAAAAAGAAGTTTTTCCATCCGAGAGCTTGAAATTCAAGACCTAGCAGAGGTTTATAATCTAGGTGAAACCTGCTTTCGTGCAGACCTATGGCCCATGCTTTACAGAGGCTGGGATGAATATGAAGTCACAACAATGTTCAATACAGATGGCGATTATTGCCTTGTTGCAGAAAATGATGAATTCGAGAAAGGAATCGATCCAGATGACGAACGCATTGTCGGTTTTGTTCTCGGCACAGTCATGTCTAAACCTGGAACAGCTTGGAGTTATGGGTATATCGTTTGGCTCTGCGCACATCCAAATTGGCAAAGAGAAGGGGTTGCAAGCAAGTTAATCGACAAAGTTGTAGAAGCCTTCGTTGAAAATGAAGGGGTTCGTATCATTATGGCTGATACGGATCCGAGCAATGAAAGAGCAGTTAAATTCTTTAAGAAAAAAGGGTTTGATCAAGAAAGACAGCATGTTTTTCTCACATCAAATATTGAAAATAATCCACTCTATTCAAACCTTTTGCACAAATCACGCGCACAGGCATTAGAGGAACAATATTTAAAGAAAATAAGAAGACTTGCAGTAGGCTCTTCTGGTCTTGCTGCAGTGAAAAATCAAAAAAGAAAAAACGTCAATAGCAAGAAAAATGCACAAACTGCGAAACAAAAAAAATCAAAGAAAAAGAAAAAAAAGTAAATAAGATTCTTTGTTAATCGCTCTAAAGGACAGATTTATAATGTTTAATGAAATAGAAGCTCTTGATCTTTCAAACCTAAATCCTGCGCAAATATTAGCCTGTACACATAAAGATGGCCCCGCAGTTGTTTATGCAGGGGCGGGAAGCGGAAAAACTAAAGTCATTTGCTCAAGAATTGCTTGGCTTATTACCCACGAACATGTCCCTGCAAGCGCGATATTAGCAGTTACATTTACAAACAAAGCCGCCAAAGAAATGAAAGAAAGAGTCGAGCAATATATTGGCTCTAAACGTTCTAAATATGTCATTGTTTCTACATTTCATGCTTTCTGTGCAAGGTTTCTCCGTATTTATGCTGAGGAAGCAGGTTATAATTCTGCCTTTTCAATATATGATGACGATGATCAGAAGAGTTTATTAAAAGATATCTTAAAAAAATTAAATATCTCTGATAAAATTTTATCGGTAAATACAGTTAAATCTAAAATTGATAAAATAAAAAATCAAGGATTGACTCCAGAAGAGTATCTACATGAATTAAAGCACAATCCTGAAATAAGTTTTCAAGAACAGAGGCAACAATTTAGAAACTTTGGCGAACAATACGATCCGGAAATTATCCAAAAAATTTATAATTTATACCAAAGCACATTGAAAAAACAAAATGCAATGGATTTTAATGATCTCCTGCTGGTCATGTTTAAAACCCTAGAAAACAAACCTCATGTGCTCGAATCTTTGCAAAATAGATTCCGCTATTTTCTTATTGACGAATTTCAAGATACCAACCCAATTCAATTTAAACTCATCCATTTATTAAGCTCTAAAAGTCAAAATTTATTTATTGTTGGGGATGATGATCAAAGCATTTATTCATGGCGCGGCGCTGAACCTTCTTTTATTATAAATTTTCATCATTTATATAAGAATGCAAAAGTATTTAAACTTGAAGAAAACTATAGAAGTACAAAAAATATTATTCAAGCAGCCACAGAAATTATTAAGAATAATAAAAAAAGAGCAGACAAGACACTTTTCACCAATAACGAATCTGGCACAAAAATTAAAATTAAATCCTGCGAAGATCCCTATATAGAATCTAAGTTTATCGCCAATGAAATATACGCAGATTTACAAGCAAATGGTAAATTTTCTGATTTTTGTATTTTATATCGTACAAATGCACAGAGCCGTTCACTTGAAGATGAGTTAAGAAGACGAATGATGCCATATATCATATATGGATCGGTTCGTTTTTATGAGAGAGCTGAAATAAAAATACTACTTGCTTATATTAAATTAATTATAAACCCAACCGACGAAGCTGCATTTCAAAAAATAATCAACACTCCGCGTCGAGGTTTTGGCGATAAAGCACTCGCAAAACTAAAAGAATTATCCAGTTCCCGTAATGAAAGTTTATTAAATACGATTACTGAAATTGTCTATGGTGGATTAGAAAATGATGTATCTCGATCAATCGCAGCAGTAAAAGATTTCGTTATGTGTTTTCAAAAATGGAAGAGCAATTTAGAATATCACAACAAACCATCAGTTTCTTTAGCTGAGATAATTTCAGATATCAATTTCGAAGAATATTTGAGAAATTCATATCCTGAAGATTTCGACGAAAGATGGTTGAACGTAATTGAATTAAAAAATGCGATTATAGAATTTGAAAATATTAATTTAGAAGAAGATTTAGGACAACAACAAAAACAGCTTTCTGGACTAGAAAAACTCTCTCGCTTTTTAGAACAAGCGATGCTCACCGTAGAGCCGACTGTGGTCAATGTGCAACAAGGAAATGCGAACGCAATCACTTTGATGACTATTCATTCAGCAAAAGGGCTTGAATTCCCAAAAGTATTTATTGCTGGCCTTGAAGAAGGTGTTCTTCCACATCAAAACTCGATCGATTCTCCGGAAGCTATCGAAGAGGAACGAAGACTTATGTATGTGGCTGTTACCCGTGCAAAAAGCAAATTAACCCTGACAAATTGCAAACGTAATAGATATAAAGATTTTATTCCTGCTCAGGAAAGTCGTTTCATATCTGAAATTTCATTTGAAATAACTGAATGGGTTGACGCTGCTAAAAAAACATTTACAAGAGAATTTGGTAAAATAACTTCAACCCCTAAATTTGAAGACAAACCAAGAATTTTTAAAGGAGATGATCTTTTAAATAAAGAAAATATAAATTTAAAAAATGAATCCAATCAAGATTTAGTTTGGAGAAAAGGCCAAAAAGTTACACATAAAGTATTTGGTGATGGTGTGATAAGAGATATAGAAAAAAGCACATCAGGATATCGACTCAGAATTAAATTTGATAAAAATTCTGTTGGAGAAAAGACTCTTATACATACTTACGTCACTCCCATTTAATTTATAAAAGGTAAATAGAATGAGAAAAGAAATAAAAGTTTCCCCATCAATTGCAGCAGGAAATCTATTAAAACTTGAAGATGAAGTTCGCAAATTAGAATTGAGCGGGGCTGACAGCATTCACTTTGATGTTATGGATGGTCACTTTGTTCCACTTCTAACTATTGGTATACCATTTATAGAACAAATGCGAAAAATTACTAAAATGCATTTGGATGTCCATATTATGGTAACAAACCCCGATACTACATTTGAAAATTATTTATCTGCTGGAGCTGACACTCTTTCTTTTCATATAGAAACAGCAATACATCCACACAGAATTTGTAGTAAAATTAAAGAAACAGGAAAACGCGCTGGCATTGTCTTAAATCCATCTACCCATTGGAAAGACATTGAATATTTATTACCTATTCTTGATCAAGTCACACTTATGACAGTAAATCCAGGATTCTCAAGGCAAGCACACCTTCCTCTCGTTCATAAAAAAATATCAGAATTATCTCAATTCCGCAGCGATAATAATCTAAAATTCGATATCATGGTTGATGGAGGAGTAAATCACGAAAATGCAAATACTCTAAATAAACTTGGAGTCGATATTGTTGTAGCAGGCGGTGCTGTTTTTAATTTTGAAAACTATAAAGAAGCAATTGCAAAAATAAAAAGCGCTTCCATAACAAACTAAACTAGAATAAAGAATTATAATTTTCTTTGTTTTACTTAATTATTAATGAAAAGAATTATTGATATGACACCTTCTTTTTTTCAGCCAATTGCAGAGGATTTAGCAAATCTCGAAACAAAACTGGTCGACTATTTACTCACTCCAAATAAACCTACGAATCAAGTTTTAGAACATATATTTTCATCAGGCGGGAAAAGAATTCGTCCCGCTCTTTTCCTCTTAAGTAGCAAGCTCATTAATTATAATGGTAATCATAAATTCCCAATTGCATCTGTATGTGAATACATCCACACAGCAAGTTTATTGCACGATGATGTTATCGACAACTCGACTCTACGCAGAAACAAACCGACTGTGAACTCTATCTGGGGTGATGAAACAGCAGTATTAACAGGCGATCTCATTTATTCCGCAGCATGTCGTCTCATGGTTAAAACCAAAAGTCTTGAATTGATCGATGATTTTGCAGAGTGCATACGCTTCATGAGTGAGAGTGAATTGTTTCAACTCGAGCTTTTATGGAAAATTGATACAAACTATCAACAATATTACAGAGTTGTTGAAGGAAAAACAGCCTTTTTGTTTCAATGTAGCGCAAAAACTCCTTGTTATTTAGCTCAATCAGATAGTATAACAACTCACCTTTTGGGCGAATATGGTAAACATATTGGTTTTGCATTTCAAATTTTTGATGATTATTTAGATTATGCGGGAGAAATAGCTCAAGTTGGAAAGCCTATAGCCGCAGACTTATTAGAAGGAAAAATCACACTTCCATTAATCTTTGCATTAAATTCTAATAATAAAAATACGCAAATTTTAAAGAATTTAGTGCATAAGATTATTGAAAATAATTTTGCCACAGTGGAAGAACAAAAAGAATTGATAACACTTGTTAAAGAAACAGATGGATTGAAGAAGGCATTACAAGAAGCAGAAATGCACGCACAAAATGCAAGAAATTGTCTTTCTGAATTTATGCAAAACAATGATCTCAATTTAGAACAAAAAAATGCATTAAAAGCTTTGAATGAAATCACTTTTTTTGTCTTGAATAGAAAGAATTAAAAACAGATGAAGTCACTAACATTAAATAAATATACGCTAAGCAATGGTGTACCCGTATTTTATTGTCACACACCTGAGACAGTTTGTTTTGAACTCTCTATCCATATAAATACAGGAGCTAGAGACGAAACAGAAAAAAATAATGGAGTCTCACATTTTTTAGAACACATGATGTTTCGTGGCTCAAAATCATATCCAAATTCAATTCAACTCTCAAAAGCGATGGAATCATTTGGCGGTGAAACCAATGCCATGACTGGTATTGAAAATACAACTTATTGGTTAAAAGGGGATGCAGAAAAAACCCTAGAAGCCATTGATTGCTTTGCTGACTTCTTTTTAAGACCAAATTATGCTGATTTAGAAATAGAACGATCCGTCATTCTACAAGAAATGGCCTCAGATTTTAATGAAGCAGGTGACAGTATTGATACAGAATCACTCGCTATGGCAACTTTATTTTCCAATCATCCCCTTGGGAATCCTATAATTGGAAAAGAAGAAATAGTTAAACAAATATCACAATCAGATTTATCAGAAAAAAGACGTGATTATTATACACCGAACCGTTGTGCTATAACTATTCATACTTCAATTGATGAGAAAGATGTAATTGCCCAACTTGAAAAATCATTTGGCAATGAATGGGCTCATATTCAAGGTTCTGCGCCAAATAGAATTTTAGCTGATAATTATATTCCTCAATTAAATTCACTTAGAAAACCTCAACATGCACTTTGTTTACAAAATAATCCCGATAATCAATTTGCAGTAAAACTCATTTTTCCAACTGTCGGAGGTCTCTCAAATGAAGTTGTATATATAACTTTTTTACAGAGAATTCTTGATGATGGTATATGTACACGACTTCCTGCAAATATTCGCGAAAAGCATGGACTTGTATATGATATCAGTTGTGATACGCAATTTTTTAATGAAATAGGAACTTTTAGTATAGATGCAACCGTTTCAGAAGATCTTTTACCAAATCTACTTGAAAAATTGGCTCAGGAACTTAGAAACGTTATTTCTGAAAAGCCGCTTCAAGAAGAATTAGATCACATTCGTTTTCGCTATATTTTTGATTTAAAACAAATTAAAGAAACTCCATCTCGACTTTTAAATAGAGAAGTTTCAGCGTATTTTATGGATCAAAAACTTACTTTAGATGATGAAATAAATATCGTAAAATCTATAACTACAGATCAAATTTTAAAAACAGCTCAGAAAATATTTGGTTCAGCAAGAAGAGGATTTGTTTTAATTGGTCCTAAAGCACGTAAAAAAAGAGAGCTAGTTGAAAAATTATTGTCTATATTTGATGGCATTGGAGATTTAAATGAAAAAGGTTCCACTAACTGATGTGCGTCTATATACTCAAGGATCCAATAATGATAAAGAAGAATTTATCCAAAAATTTGGGCGCGCAATACAAGAGTTTGGTTTTGTAATTATCGAAGGACATAATATATCTGAAGATGTTATAAATAATACTTATTCAGCAGTAGAGCAATTATTTGCTCTACCAATTGAAACTAAATTAAAATACGTTGATAACTCAATTATTGGACAAAGAGGTTACGTAAATTTTGGTATTGAACGTGCAAAAAATAATACAATAGGTGATTTAAAAGAATTTTGGCATATAGGCAGAGAGCATTTTTTAAATTCAAAATTAAAAAGTGAGTATACAAAAAATATATGGCCGGACAATGACGTACCTAATTTTAAGCAATTTACACTTGATCTCTATTGTAAATTAGATCAATTGTCTCAAGTTTTATTATCTGCACTTTCAGAATATTTAAATTTACCAAAATATACTTTGCCTCAAATGGCTATAGATGGTAATTCGATTTTAAGAGCTTTGCATTATCCACCTCTAAACAAAGAACAGTTTCATTCTGGGGCAATTCGCGCTGCAGCTCACGAAGATATTAATTTATTAACTATTCTCTGTGAAACAAAAGAAAGTGGTCTCGAAATTCTAACTAGAAATGGGAAATGGCTGCAAATAGAAAGTCATCCTGGTCAAATGATTGTAGATTCAGGTGATATGTTATCAAGAGTAACAAATAATATTATACCTTCTACAACTCATAGAGTAGTTAATCCTTTAAATTCAAGAAATACTTCAAGATATTCTTTACCGTTTTTTGTTCATGCATATGAAAAATGTGAATTAAATGTTTTGGAAAACTGTAAGTCTCCATCAAAACCAATATTATATCCTCCTATCATTGCAAACGAATTTTTGCTACAAAGATTAAGGGAAAATGGACTTGTAAAAACGTAACAGATTCATATATGGAGACACAACCGTGGCTGAAGAAGTTATATTGAAGGTTGAAAATTTAATTACAAACTTTAACGTCTCAGGAAAAAATATCACAGCTGTTGACGATTGTTCCTTTCAAGTTAATAAAGGAAAAACTTTAGGAATTGTTGGAGAATCTGGCTGCGGCAAAAGCGTAACAAGTCTTTCAATTATGCGCTTAATTCCATCACCTCCAGGAAATATTTCATCAGGAAAAATTTTTTTTGAAAAAAAGAATCTTTTACAACTAAGCGAAAAGGAAATGCGATCTATTCGTGGAAATCGCATCTCGATGATTTTCCAAGAACCAATGACAAGTTTAAATCCTGTCTACACTATAGGCTATCAAATAGCAGAAGTTTTTATATTACATAAAGGTGCGAGTCATAAAGAAGCAAGAGATCTATCAATAGAAATGCTAAAACAAGTGCGCATACCTTCTCCAGAAAAAAGATTTAATGAATATCCTCATCAATTGTCTGGTGGTATGCGGCAAAGAATTATGATTGCAATTGCTCTCGCTTGTAAACCAGCTCTTTTAATTGCAGATGAGCCAACAACTGCGTTGGATGTAACTATTCAAGCACAAATTCTTGCTTTAATGAATAATTTGCAAAAAGAAAACGGAATGTCAACTATCTTAATCACGCATGATTTAGGAGTTGTTGCTGAAACATGTGATGATGTTGTTGTTATGTATGCAGGAAAAGTCGTTGAAAAATCAAGTGCAAAAGAATTATTTACCAATCCCAAACATCCTTATACAATTGGATTGCTTAACTCAATACCAAAACTAGGTGAAAAAAAGCATAGATTAAATACAATTCCCGGAATTGTTCCCTCTCTGGCTAATTTACCCAAAGGGTGTCGTTTTCAAGATAGATGTTCTTTAGCATCAAAAGAATGTAAAGAAACCGAACCTGAGCTAAAATTAATCAATCCTAATAAATATGCAGCATGCTTTAAAATATAAAAATATAAGGATCATGAAATGGCTGAAACTATTTTCAACTCTGTTCCTAAACACAATTACAGTGAACAAGAACCAGAAATTAATCCAGAAGAATTCCGCAAAGTCATACATTCCAGACGAAGTGTTCGCATGTTTAATGGAACTCCCATACCCGAAGATATTATGAATGAGTGTTTAGATTTAGCTCTACTTGCTCCTAATTCATCAAATTTGCAACCTTGGGAGTTTTATTGGGTAAAATCACCAGATAAAAAGAGTGAATTGGTAAAAGCATGTCTTTCTCAACCAGCTGCTAGCACTGCAGCAGAACTTATAGTTTGTGTAGCACGATCAAAAACTTGGAAACAAAATGCAAATAAAATGCTAGATGTTTTTGCCAAAAGTAATGCTAATATACCTAACAGTGTTAAAGATTATTATAAAAAAATTGTTCCACTTGCTTACACACAAGGATATTTCAGTGTTATCGGCTTAATTAAACGTCTTGTTTTATTTGTACGTGGTTTAAAAGAACCGACACCAAGAAATCCTGTGAGTAATAGTGATATGATACTCTGGGCTACAAAATCCTGTGCTCTCGCAGCTGAAAATCTTATGCTAGCATTGAGAGCATTCTCATATGATTCTTGCCCAATGGAAGGATTTGATGCCTATAGAGTTGAAAAAATATTAGATCTTCCTTCTGATGCACATGTAGTCATGGTTATAGGAGCAGGAAAAAGATCTCCGAATGGAATTTATGGTCCTCGTATCCGTTTTGAAAGAAATTTATTTATTAAAGAGGTTTAAAAATCAATGATAGATGAAAATATTTTGCAAATAAAAAATTTAGTAAAATACTTTCCTATTTTTGGAGGTATTTTTGGCAAAGAAGTTGCAAAAGTTCACGCTGTCGATAACATCTCATTTAATTTAAAAAAAGGACAAACCTTAGGACTTGTGGGTGAATCAGGTTGTGGGAAAAGTACTTTAGGTCGTACGATATTACGATTGCTAGAGCCAACTTCTGGTCATATTATTTTCGATGGAAAAGATATTACTAAACTTTCACAAAAAGAATTGCGAACTCTCAGAAAAGAAATTCAAATTATTTTTCAAGATCCTTTTGCAAGTTTAAATCCAAGGATGTCGGTGCGAGAAATTTTATCTGAGCCTTTTGATATACATAATCTATATAAGCATCCAGATGAAAGAAAAAATAAACTCGCAAATATTTTAAATGAAGTTGGATTAAATCCTGAGTCTATTGATCGATATCCCCATGAGTTTTCTGGTGGACAAAGACAAAGAATTGGTATCGCCCGTGCATTAGCGCTCAATCCAAAAATAATTGTTTGTGATGAACCAGTAAGCGCCCTCGATGTTTCAATTCAAAGTCAAATATTAAATTTAATGATGGATTTAAGAGATAAATATAATTTATCGTATATTTTTATTGCTCATGATTTATCTGTAATAGAACATATTTCAGACAATGTAGCTGTTATGTATTTGGGAAAAATCGTTGAACACACATCGTCCGAAAATTTATATAAAAATCCTATTCACCCATACACTCGTGCATTGATTTCAAGTATACCAAGACATGATTTTACTGCAAAAAGAGAACGTCATGTCATACAAGGGGATGTTCCAAGTCCTATAAATCCACCAACGGGCTGTAGATTTCACACTCGCTGCCCTTTCGTTAAAGATATATGCAAAAATAAAGAACCCATACTTGAAAATATAGGGTCACAGATCAACACACATTTTGTTTCCTGTCACTTTAGTAATGAATTAAAAAATAAATAAACAGATTAATTAAAAACATTTAATTTTTTAAAATACTCTCTTCAGATTTATTTCTTTACATAAGTCTAGTTTTAGTTCATCATGCATAGAAATAATTTGGAGGAATGATTATGCAAAAGCATCACAAATCTATAGGTCTCGTAGGATATCACTCAGTTCAATTCTTTACACGAGAACTTGAAAAAACAGTAAATTGGCATAAAGAAAAATTTGGTTTTATTGAAATGGCAAAATCCTCCCCAGAATGGGAAAAAAAGAATGGAATGCGCTCTATTGTTTTAAATGGAGCAGGAAAACTGGGCTGGATATTTACCGAACCTATTGAAAAAGCGTCTTCAGCTGGAAGATATTTAAGTATGCATCCCGATGGAGCTGCTTTTTTAAATTTTAGAGTTAAAAATTTAAAACACACTGCTGAGTTTTTAGTGGATAAAAAAGCTCCTTTTCTTTATGATATTGAATCACATAAATCTAATAATGATGGTTACTGGAATGAAACTGCAATCGCAACAGCAATAGATGATGTTGGTTTCCGATTTATTGAAGAAAAAAATTATGATCAATTTGCTCCAGGGTTTGTTTGGACAAATAAAGAAGCTAAAGATCAACCAAACTCTCTCGGACTCGATCTCGGAATCGACCATGTGACTTGCAATGCTCGTTCAATGCATTCTTTGACTGAATTTTATAGACATTGTCTTGGCTTTGAACAATATTGGGGTATTGAGTTCCACACAGCACATCATACAACTGAGCATAGCACAGGCTCTGGTCTTGAAAGTATTGTTATGTGGGATAAAGAGAGCGGTATTAAGTTTGCAACAAATCAACCTCTTGCCCCTTATTTCCATAATTCACAGATTGAAATTTATATTGAAGACAATCGGGGCTCAGGCATTCAACATCTTGCTCTTGGAACAAAAAATATTATTCATTCTGTAAGTCAAATTAAAGAAAGAAATGCGGTTTTTCTAGATGCATCTGATAAATATTATCAGCAACTTCCTGAGCGTATGCAAAAAATGAAATTGAAAAAAATTAATGAGCCAATGGAAATTGTGCAAAAAAATAATATTCTTTTAGACGGTGCTGAAGGAAAGTATTTATTACAAATATTCATGAAAGAACAAAGCATTCAATTTAATAATAAAGAATATGGACCGTTTTTCTATGAAATTATTCAAAGACAAGGAGACGAAAGCTTCGGAGAAGGAAACTTTAAAGCTCTTTTTGACAGCATTGAAAAACAACAAGTAGCTGATCATAGACAAGAAATGAGAGATAGAATCGACTCCCTCTCTTAGTTACACTTTTTTTTAAAAAAAGCTTGCGCAGCTTATATGCGCATGCTAAACCTCAACGCCTGTATTGGAGAAGTTCGGCACACGTTTCGACTTCCCAACTTTCTTTGTGAGGAGACAAAAAAATGGGTAAGAGCGACAACCGCCGTACGTTTAAAATGAAGAGAAAAAAATCTCAAGTAGCTAAAAAAGCTCGTATTAAAGCTAAAATTGCAGCAGCTCAGGCTGTTGCTAAAAAGACTTCTGCAAAGAAGTAAGATTTTTTGATTTTAATGGAGAGATGGCCGAGTGGCTTAAGGCGGCGGTCTTGAAAACCGTTGTGGGTGCAAGCCTACCGGGGGTTCGAATCCCTCTCTCTCCGCCACTTCAAACCCCGACTTATCTATATAAGCCGGGGTTTTTAGTTCTAAAGTTTTCGAGCATCACATTTTAACTTGGATGGGATTTCCGATTTAAAAAAGCAGATAAATTTAAAGAACTCGCAGGAATCTCAAGCAAAAGTTGTTCATATTGAAATTATAAAGAATCTTATATATAAAAATATTGGTAAAAAGTTTAGTAGATCTGGCATTTATTCATTTTCTAAAAAAATAGGTTTAAGAAAAGTCAAACCGAGACCATTACATGTTAAAAATGATCCAGAAGTTATTGCAGAATGGAGAAAAAACTTTCCTAAAGTTTTAGATAAGGTAAAGAGAGAATATCCAGATAAAAAAGTTATCCAATATTACCAAGATGAAACTAGATTTGAGCAAAAGACAATCATGTCAGGAATTTGGAGTCCAAAAGGGGTTCGCCCTGAGTATAAGAATGAAAATGGTTTTTTAAATTCATGGATATATGGAGCAATAAATACTGAAACTGGGAAAAGATTCGAGCCTGTTCTACCAACTCAGGAACCCTTTAAGCTAATCTCAATATCCAAAAAACTATTGCTTTCGACACTACTTAGACGTAACGACACCTCATCGAATGGTTTACTTTCGTTCATCTCCTTGTTTCACACATGACACATTTACTGTGCCTTTTCTCCTACGCTTACCACAATAACTTTTGATTAATGCAGCGAAGAGTTGTTTGAAGCCTTCTCCTGTAAAACGATTTCGAGGGGGCGCCCCTCATCTTTTACACAGCATTGCTGAATAGTATCTTTCGATATTCACCACATTCGTGGAGCACTTTTAGACCGTCTACTAGGGACACCCCTTAAACTGTTTTTTGCAACAGAACTCAAAATTATCTTATAAATTTTAGAAATTAATGAAAAATATCTATTAAAAAAAATTAAATTAATTATTTTGAAAAATATTTAATATCCATGTGAATTATGATAAAACACCTAGTAAAAAATAATTAAATCTGTTACTTTTTTAAATTTGATAAAAATATATATGTTTATATTTGTAATTCAGAAAAAATTAAAATATATTTTTTAAAGTTAAGACCGCATTTATAATGTTCGGTTTTACTATAAAATTATTTAATATGACTAATTCTTTGTTATATCAAATAAGAATAAAAAAAGAATAGGAGATTCTTTAATTATGAAATGTTATGAAAGTGAAAATATCAATCTAGCTGATATTTTTGATTATGCAAGTTATGAAGGTTTAATTAATAAAGAAACATATAATGATATTATTATAAATTTGTATAAAATCCTTCAATATCCTGAATTCAAAAGTTTTTTACAAGGTAAGAATACAATCAATAATTCAGAAAATGCAATTTCAAAATTTAATAAATCTATTAAGGAAATAAATGAAAGATTTTCTTTGTCAAATAATAGATCTGTAAATAGTTTGATTAGAATTTATAACAATATCTCAAATTCTATATTACTCGATACTTATACTTCTGAAACAGATATTTTGAGCAGACAAAACAGGTATGACATTTTATCTGTCGGAGATCTAGACAACTTTAAATTACTCAATGAACAATCAATAGCATCTTCAAAAATTAGAAGATTTAATAATCTTATTTCAAACATTAAATTAAGATTAAATATCAAAGAAAATTTTTTTCCATTGTTAAAAGGTTTTGATAAAGAAAGTAGACAAGTAAAATTTTTAGAAATGGAAACTTATGAAATAAAAAACTATCAAGTTTCTGAAGAAGAATTTTCTCAATTTTCAAAGTTTGCAAATTATTTTCATGAGCTTTCCTCTTTGCCAGAATATACTGGCCTTTCTAAAGCATTTGCAATTCAAAGTCTATTTGATTTTTTTAAAGAAAATAAGACCTCATCAGTTCCATTGACTCAATTTGAAAAGCTCTTAAAGATTCAGTATTATGTAGGAATTTCACAAATAGCATTGGGTGTTAGTGATGAACTTATCTACCTTGAGCATGTCGTTGATCTTATAACAGGTGCCACATTAAATCCCGCACTGACTGTGATTAAGAATATATCTTCTACTGCAAATATGTTACTTAGCGTTATAAATATATCTCTTGATATTGCGGTTTTAGCAAACACTAGAACAAACTCAGAGAATGTTATATTTGGCACAAAACTTGGTTTTGATATTGGATCCTTAGGATTAGGAGTCGCAGCCCTTGCTGGAGTTGAATTTACTGGGCCACTAGGTCTTATTCTTGGAGGAATAACGCCTGGTATAATCGGTATTGTCTCTAATTTAGAAAATAATAAACAACGAGCAATTGCTATAGCCCAAGTTTTTGATTCTATAGAAAATGACTATAGTTATCACGATTCACAATTTCATCATTTTAAAGATGAAGTAACAACAGCATCTTTTGCGTTAAATTTAACTGATGAACATAACATAAGATTAAATAATTCAGTCATAGAATCATTAGATTTAAGTGATAGAAAAAAAATAAAAATTACTTTTGGTAATAATTACTTAATGAAAACTGAACATGCTGAATACATGAAAAACGGAAGTTACGCACAATCATTTTTTGGCCCAAATCCAAGCCCTCTTCTTGGTAAATATCAATTTTTACAACATCCAATAAATAAAAATGATTATATTAGCATAAATGAATATCTACACATTCCAAAAAATAAAGAAGTCTCAATTTTAGAACCAGAAACTCTTTCTAAACGTTTGAGCGTAATTTTACCAGTAACTCCAATAACATATATTTGGTATGATTTTCATCCTGCTTCAGCTCTTTCAGAAGAAGACGCTAAGACACTTTGGAAATTACAAAAAAATGCTCAAGGTCTTTTTATTTTTACCTATCATCAAGCCGCTGCTTACAAGGCCATCCACGATATAGAATTAAGATATGAAGCAACTGATATCAATATTCAATTAGGGTCTGAAGAATTGGATTTACATATCCCTAATATTCCTGCAGAATGGCAAAACAAAATTAGATATTATTTATATGGCAAACAAGACGGTGTATATCACTTATATCCAAGAAATGGAGTACACTACAATATTACGGGAACAGGTGAAGAAACATTCTACATTGTAATTTCAAAAGAAAAAACCGACATAGAATTTGATTTTCAAAATATTAATTTTATTGATAATAGACTTTTAATCAATAATGCAACTTTTATTTTCGATAAAAATAATAAACCAAAGAATGTTATTATTGTTTATAATTCAGTAATAATTGGAACGAATCAATCAAGCTCAATTTATGTGGATATTGAAAATTCAATACTTAAAATAGATAGCATTGATTTTGGCAATCCTTCTGATATGACTCTGGAAGAAATTAAATCTAAAATTGAAGTAAAATCATCACATTTTGATAATTATGGATTTATTAAAATAAATGATTTATCTCTTAAAGAAATAGAAAAATTTAGTAGAGAAAAGGGAATTGCGGAATCAACTTTTAAAGAGCATTTAAACAGAAATATAACTCCTTATAAAACATCTCCTTTTAGCGTATGGTATAATATAGCAGATAAAAATTTCATTATAGATCCGAGTATTTTTTCATCTGATCCAATTAGAAAAGGATTAAAACTTTTAGGAAAAAATCAAGATAATTTGTTCTTTTTTGATTATTCAAATCAAAAGATATATAATCAAGATAAAAATAATAATCTAAATTTATTTATTAAAGAAAAGGTAAAAAATGTACTTATGCTAAAAACAATAAATAGCATAAGTGATAAATATCCAGATTCTCTTGCTTTTAAGGATTTATTAAGCGGAGATAATGTTACAGTTGATTTAAAAAGTAATAGCTTTAGATCAGTATCAGTAGATATAAATAATAATATTATTCACTATCCAGTAAACATAATTTCAGGATATAAAAATATTTTATTTAATAATTATATAAAGTTATCAATAAAAGATAACGATTTTATTTATGATGCTTTTATGAATTATTCTGAAAATGAAAATATTATTTTCTATTCAAACCAAATGTTTAATAGGAAAAAATTATTATCATTATTTGGAAGTAAAATTTCTTCTGTTTATTATTATTATTATAATCAAGAAGCAAAATCATTAATTCTAGTTAAAGGCTCTAAAGCTAAAGTTATTATAGAAAATGTACTGAAAGTTAACTTTTCAAATAATAAAATTTTAGCGACATTGTCTGATGGTTACGATATCATATTCCAACCAGAATCTCCTCCTTTATTAATTGGATTATTTGGTGTAAATATTGATAACAGCGATATCAATGATGCAATAATAAAATTAAGAAGAACGATCAAAGATCTTAAACTATCATCATTGCTTTCACTGGGTTCAAACAAATATTGTTATTATCCATTAGGAGATGGTGGATTTGGTCGAATAATTTCTATAAATAAAAAACAATAAAATAAATAAAATATTATTATATAAATATATATCCTTAGGATTAATAACTATGAAATTTTTTAAAAGTAAAGCTAAATCTAGTATAAATAAAACAGATGAAATTGCACAAAAAATTGAAGAATCTAAAAACGTTTTCGTTAATGATGATAATGTGATTAAAAATGAAAAAGATAAACTTTTATCCGTATTAACATCTTATAAAGATAAATTGTTGAATCATGAATTAACAGGCGAGATCGAATATGAATATTTAACAGATATGTTAAAATATACCTATTATGGAGATACTTTCGGTAACAATATAGAATTCAAAGAGCTGCGTGCTTATTTTTATAAGGCGTATCTTGAACTTTCAAATGAAATTCTTGGCGAAGGAATACCTCATAATATCCATATGGTTTGGCTCGGCGGCCCTTTAGGTCAAGCTCAAAAAGATTATTTAAAAATATGGGGTTCGATAAACAAAAGATACAGCGTTTATGTTTGGTATGATTCTGCTGCTTCTTTTGTGTATCAAACGAGACAATTTATAATCAAATATTTTCAAAAAAATTTCCCTCAAGATTTTCCAGATAATTTCTTACAGGTGCAAGATGAAATTTATAAACATGTTTTAGAAGATAGTGATTTTTTTAATTATGTGCACAATGAAGAGAATGAAATTATAAATAGCCCGAATATAAGACTAAAAAATTTCTTAATCAAAAAATTTAATACTGAAGAAGAAAGATTTGAAATAGAAAAATTATTTGATGAAAATCAAAAAAAATTCGAATCCATGTTTGACGCTAGCAATTACAACGATCTTAGTGATCCTAATAATTCATTGAGTAATATCTATTTTAGGGACGTTGGAGATTTAGTAAGTAAATCTTCAATTAAAGAGTATTATACAAGAGAAATTTATTTAAGAATGATTTTTGCTGCTGCATCAGACATGCTAAGGCTTGAAATTTTAAATTCAGTAGGTGGTATTTATATAGATTTTGATGTATTACCAAAAATTCAAGAAAATATAAGTATAAGTCATAAACTAAACACCTTAAAAATTCAAATAGCAGAAGGTCATGAAAATGAAAGAAAAATGAACGCTATTGATCTTCACTATATATTAAAAAGAAATCATCTCCTAAAAAATAGCTTAGAAAGCAATAAAGATGATAATGCTGAATTATTACCCGAACTAAAACGCTTAATCGATCAAAAAAATAAAGATCTTGTCAAAGAGGTAAATAGATTAAAAGAGCAATATAAAGATAATCCAAGCTATTTAGAACAGATAAAAGATTTAACTTCAATTGAAAGTCTCATTCCTCAGAATATTCAAGAATTGGAATTAGAACAAATATTTAAACCATTGCCTAAGAATTTAGGAGAGTTTTCACCTGGTCTTAAAGTTGTAAATAATCGTATTGTCATTCAATCTGCAGCTGGAAATAGTATTATTATTGCAAATAAAGATAATAGTATTATATCTAATTTGTTAAGTCAAATTGCGCTCAATTATAAATTTTTATTAGATCGTCTAGATGGAAAATCAGGATTTCTTGATGAAATTGAAGAAATAAGAGCCAATAGAGAAAAACAATTAAAACTTCTACAAGAAAAGAAATTACTCATTGAAGAAATTGACTCTAAAAAATCGATGCTGAGTGAATTAATCAAAGAAAGTAATGAGTTTAACTCGCACGAAATCCGAACTCTTAAAAGCGAAATTGAAAATAAAATAATAAAATTAAATGCTTTTGAAGCTTCTGAAAGCACATTAAGTTACAGATATG
The DNA here is from genome assembly GCF_014281055.1 of Fluviispira vulneris. NCBI lineage: Bacteria > Pseudomonadati > Bdellovibrionota > Oligoflexia > Silvanigrellales > Silvanigrellaceae > Fluviispira > Fluviispira vulneris. The sequence continues at coordinate 188,992 of NZ_JACRSE010000003.1, forward strand.
ATTCTCTCAAAGAAAATGAGAGAAATACAATGGTAATTTCAGGTCCTTCAGTGATTTCAAAATTGATGGATTTAAGATTTATGACTACAGAACTAGTTCCAACACTAACATTTTACCTGAGTGATTATTTTACTTTAGGTTCAGAAGAAGATTTAATTTCTTCATGGGCACAAGTTGCAACTATTACCAATTCAGATCCACACACAACTAAAATACAAGGGCATTGCTAAAAAGGGAGAAAGCATTTCTTTAAAGCAGAGACTAAGACTTCAAAAGAATCTTCCCATTCTCTATCCCAAGTTTTGCTTGCTATATGTAACGAACTGCAAACAGAATGGCTTAAACTCGCAAACAAGTTTAAAAGATTAGAACGTGTCTCAATAAATGTCTCAAAATACTGTTCTCATAAAGTCTAAAATATTTCGAGACATATTGGGGGCAGAAATGAGCATGATCGGTTATGCAAGGGTAAGCTCCACAGGTCAAAGTTTGGATATCCAAATAGATAAGCTAAAAAATTGGCATAAAATTTTTAAAGAAAGTATAAGTGCTTCTTCCATGAGAAGGGAAAATCTTGAAGCCTGTCTTGAATATCTTAGAGAAGGTGACATTTTTGTTGTTACCAAGATTGACAGACTTTCTCGTTCAACCTGGTACTTATGGCAAATCACAAATGAGTCAGAGCGAAAAAAGGTTAATCTTCAGATTCTAGATCAAAATATTAATACAAATGACTCTTCTGGTCGCTTACTTTTTAAGCTCCATCGCTGGATAATTATACCAAGAATAGGCTTTTTGAAAAACCTCTACCAGCCAATTTGTTACTTTAACATTTTTGCAACAGAACCACATTTCATCATACTCTATTTTGACTTGAATTTTTTTATTATTCATAATGGGTTCCGATATTTTCTTATCTAAATTATCATATTTTTGAAGTCAAAGTTCAGAAATAGCGTGTACTTTGACATATTGGACATATAGACACCCTTACCCTCCAATTATATTCGGATTATATCTACAAAAATAACTGTAAATACTCAATATCTTCAAATAATTAAGAGTTTAGTACTACTTACTTATTTTTTAAAAAGATGTAGGGAAAAATTGATAAATGAGTTTGCAGGAAGTAAGTAAGTTAACGTTAATGAGTTTTTTCAGCCAATCCATGGAAGCTCATTGTTACTTTGTTTTAAGCAACAATTAACTGGCATAAATTGTTTATTTAAATATCTTAGATATTTCTTAGTAGAGAATTATGAAACAAATATTAATAAGTATCACAACTAAACTTATTATAATGCGTTCAATTATTTCAACTTATTCGTTTACGAAAGAAGGAAAACAAGTTCCTATGCAGCATTATGATGTGAATAGAGGAAATCCACATTTAAAAGCACAAGGCAAATATATTGATAAAATGAGTGCTGATTTTGTTGAAAGATATAAACTTCTAGGTATTGCCATGGCTATTGTTCAAGCACCTTACATTCCACGTTCAGCAGGATATGGTTTGTCAAGTTTAACAAATGATGACTTACCGAGTGTAAGAAGAAGGCTTAAATATTTAAACGCAATTATAGAAAATATAAAGATAATACCAGTAACGACCTATTTAATTGGGGGGAAAGAAAACTTTCTGAAAAAATTGGAGAGGATGATAAGCAACTTTATAATAAGAAAAATTGAATTATAGATTTCAGAAGTGATTATAAAATCCCAAAAGATCCTTTAAAAATAACAGATGAGCGTGAAACTCTAAAACTTGTTTTTTCTCAATCAATGCATCCAAAATTACAAAATTAAATAGCATTATCTTTCAGTGAAAGAGAGCCAAATGAATACAGAGCAACAACCAAAAGCACTATTGAATACTTTTTTAATGACTATTTTTGGAATTAAGAGGATGGAAATTATATTGTAATATCTAGTCAACCTTTTATACTTTACCAAAAAATTGTTATGAAAAATATTTGTAAACTTTATATTGAAAATCAATGTAAAGGGAATAAAATTTGATTTTATTGATCCTGAAATAACTCCAAATAAAAGTAATTCAGTAGATGAAAAAAGAAAATTTTCTACAAGATTATTAGAAAATTTAGCACAAACTTTAGTTTTATTGAAAACATAAAAAATATTTTTTATGTTTGAATTAATAAGCGATTCGTAATTTCGAATTCCATCTTCATGATTTTGTAATATGTTGATATGGAATATTATGTTAAAAAAATTTAACAAACCTTATTTTTAACTAAATTTTTTATGTCATTTTCATTTAAATATTTAGACCTATTTGAGTCATATGGAATTTTGATTACACAATTATCGGTTGGTCTAAATACAGAATTTTCGAACTTATATCTTATTTCCATTTTTGAATTTAAAAATTTATCATCACTTAAAGAAAAAACATCCCAAGAATGATTCAATAAAGAAGTTTTTGCTGGTTGTGCAACAAAATAATTTTGCCCAAATTGATCTGTACAAAGTTTTTTCAAATAATTAATATAACTTTTATTTCTATCTACTAGAAAGAAATAACTAAATGAATAACGTCCAAATTTTTTCTTTTTCCAATAACCTTCCAATTCAATCCTATCTCCAGAACTATTTTTTAACCACTGCCAAGTATCTTCATTTGGAGAATAACAAAAAACATATGCTCTCTCATAAGCAAAAAGAGAGAATGAAAAAAAAGCTAAAGAAAAAAATGAAATGTATTTAAAAAATTTGAATTTTTTTATCATAAATTATCTCCTAAATTCATTAAATATATAATGAATAAATAAAAAATATTATAATAAATGTCAAATATTTTATAATAAAAAATAATTAGTAGATAATATATCTATTTATTAAAATTTAGTATTTTTCAAATTAAAATACCTTGCAGCATTTTCAAGAATTTCATTATTATTTCTGGAAATCTCTATAATTTTATTTTGGGTTCCATAATCAAAGCCAAGATAATTTAAAGCAGAAATTAAATTATCTCTAGCATTTTCTTTTAGAATTGGATTTGCTTTGGTTTGCTTAGAAAGTTTTTGTCCAAACTCATTTAATACAACTGGAATATGTGCATAAATGGGGGTCATAAAGTTCAAACATTTTTGTAAATATATTTGACGAGGAGTTTGTAAGTAAAGATCACTTCCTCGCACAACTTCGGTAATTCCTTGTAAATGGTCATCAATAACCACAGCAAGTTGATAAGATGCAAAATTCTCGGATCGCCACACAATAAAATCACCAACATCTTCTGCTATATTTTGCCTTAATTTACCTCTCAGCAAGTCATGAAAAGTTATTCTCTCTTCAAAAGTTTTAATCCTTTTAGCATGTTTTAATCTAGAGGGATTATGTAATTCTCTACATTTTCCTCCATAAACATATTCACCAGATAATGTATTTTTTTTATTTTTTGAAATTTCTCTTCTTGTACAAATACAATTGAATATTAAATTTTTTGTCTTTAAAATTCCTAAATAATCTTGATAAATATCGCTTCTTTTAGATTGAAAGATAATTTCATCATCCCATTGAAAACCATAATCTTCCAAAGTTGTCAAAATGGAGTGTATAGCCCCTTTTTCTATGCGAGTGGTATCCACATCTTCTATTCTAAGGAACCATTTCCCACCCTTTGAGCGAGCTCTAAGATAACTTGCCAGTGCTGTTACCAATGAGCCAAAATGGAGCTTGCCAGTGGGAGAGGGGGCGAAGCGGCCTATATATTTTTCAGGTGTTGTCGTCATATTTGATAGGATAAAAAGGAATGGTGAAGGGTCAGGGACTCGAACCCTGGACCAAGAGATTAAGAGTCTCTTGCTCTACCAACTGAGCTAACCCTCCACAAGTATTCTTGTGTTGTTATCGGAGATGAGTTTTGAAGTCAAGAGTAGAATATAAAAAAAAGCATATGGATTTGGCCCCATATGCTTAAAAATAATTATGCAATAAACTTAGAATTATTTACCAAGAATAAGGAATGCAATAATTAAGCCTAAGATAGCTTGGAATTCGATAAGCGCCATTGCAAGAAGGAATGGCGTGAATATTTTATTATAAGCTTGTGGGTTACGACCAATGCTTTCGAGAGCGCCTCTTGCAGCAGTACCTTGACCTTGGCCAGCACCAACAACTGCAAGACCAATTGCAAGTCCAGCACCGATTAATTTAAGGCCTGTTCCAGTTGACATACCAGAAGTTGCAGCTTCTTCAGCTAAAGCTGGAAGAGTGGTTAAAAGTGCAGTTGTCGCAGCTACAGTCATTAAAGCAAATTTGCTTTTCATATTCTTCTCCTAAATAAAAACAAATGAAACTAATAAAACTCAAACCATTTAATATTTTATGAATGCAGAATACCAGTTCTCATTCATAGATCCCAAAAAGATCTCCTCAAAGAGGACAGGAACATTATAAATTCAATTAAAAAAATTAAATGGAAAATTTAATTAACGAATTCATAATCCCTTTAAATCCATTAAACAAAAGCACTCAAAATTAATGGTGTGCTTTTGATTCAAGAGCAAGTTTTATATAGACTGCACTCAAAGTCATAAAAATAAATGCTTGGAGGCATGCCACGAAAGTACCAAAACCTAAGAATATTGCAGGTATTGGAATAAATGGAATATAAAAATCTTTCATTAATCCTGAAAATATTGCAAAAACAAAGTGATCTCCAGAAATATTCCCAAAAATACGAAGAGATAATGAAAGAGGACGAGATAATAGACTGATTAATTCGATTAAAAACATCAAAGGAGCCATCCATAATACAGGACCAGCTAAATGTTTGATATAACTAAAACCAGCTTCTTTTAGACCATAATAATTGAAATAAACAAATATTGCCATTGCTGCTGCAAAAGTGAATGACATACTCGATGTAGCGGGAGAAAAACCAGGTAATACACCTGACAAGTTAGAAACAATTAATACAAAAAAAGTTCCACCTAACACACCTACAAAGCGCATCCATTCTTTTTCACCTATTGTAGATTCGAGAGTCGACGAAACGACTGACCAACCTATTTCAAAAAATGCGAATAAACCAAATTTCTTCGGTGGAAGGATTTCTTCATCGCTCATTTGTTCTGGCTTCATGCGGGCAAAACCAGAGATATAAGCAATTCCTGCTAAAAGAAGAACTGCGAAGGCAGAAGCAAAAACGGGAGCCCAGTGCTCTGCTTTTTGAGCAATCAAATTTGCAGAATTTTCATTATTAAAGAGAGAAAAGAATCTAACTAAAATTTCATGATACCAATTCACAACCTGGACTCCCGAAGAATCTGCATGAGCTGCAGGCATAATAGCAAGTGATAAAAAACCTAATATAGCAATAATTTTACGTTTCATATTGTTTATAAAGGATCCCTTCGTAAAATATCAAAGCAAACACTTGCCAATTACCTTAATGAAACTCTTCTTGCAAGTAGGTAGAGCAAAAAGGTGACTATGGAAGTTAAAAAAAAGACTGCAAGATTTAAAACAAGCTGATCTGTCTTAAATTTGAGCAATAAAAACGCAAGCATGGCAAAACCAGAGTATTTCAATAACATAGCTATGAATTTGCCAAATCCACCTTTACCAATGCCTTGATCAAGCGTGGCTTTCGTCTGAAGCACTACGCCTAACATAATAATAAGACCACATAAACCATAAAGAACAATTAATAGCATTTCATTCACTCTTATCACCTTGATCCTTTTTTTTACGATTTATTAGACCTTTAAATGATTTGTAAATAAGTAAAGAAGAAATAAATATAAGCAAAAGCGTTATTGTTAATTCAAATTGAAGAGAAGTAACTCCTAAAGTTTGTAAAGTCTCTTTCGCCGATTCACTGTCACCCCATATCCAAGTTACAATAATGAGAATAAGCAAAGAAGTGATATGGCTGTAAAGGAGAGCTATGGATTTCATTTCTCTGTTCATAGTATAGACACCAAAAATTAAGCAAAACACTTGACCATCTGAATCTCTCTCGTAATTATCGAACCTGCATTGCCAGATAAGATTTCTGACCTGCATACCCTATAAGAGGCTTATTTCATGTTAGATAGAGATTTCAATCAAATTTTTTCTGAAAAACTACGCATTCGCTTTGTTGAGCTTGGACTTTCAAAATCAACAGCCACTAAAATTGCCAAATTAGTGACCCCAATACGTATTGATGGAAACACTATAATATCTTCATGTGCAGATCCGTTTTATCGAGATCAATTTATATCTCCAAAAATTGATGAAATTGAAAAAATTGCTAAACAATGCTTTGGCTCAGAGTTCTCCTTTAAAATTGACTCTCAACCTATTGATTTCAAGCATCAGAAAAACATCCCTCATACATCACTGCCAGAAATAAGAGATGAGATTACGCTTTTTCCAGATGACAATATATATTATTCAGAAAAAAAGAAGAAAACAAAAGGAAAAATCCAACAAGATAACTTTGTACAACCTAAAATAGAAGAAGCTAACCAACTCAATAAAGAATCTACAGAGTTGATTACACAAAATAATGAGAAACCAAGAACGCTCGATGCATCACAGAATTTTAGCACCTTTATTCGTTGTGAAAGCAATCTAGTTGCCTACTCAGCCTGTGAAGCGGTTGCAAAAAACCCAGGGAACTTATCTAATCCTTTGTTTATTTATGGGGCAACTGGTTTAGGAAAAACACATCTCCTCCATTCTGTTGGAAATGAAATTCAACATAAAATTCCTGATGCAAAAATTCTATATATTACTAGCGAAGATTTTGTGAATGATGTTATCCATAGAGGTATTCGTGTGGGTAAAATGGACGAAGTACGTATGAAATACAGTGCTTGTGACGTTTTACTTGTTGACGACATACAATTTTTAGAAAAAAAAGATGCCTGCCAAATAGAATTTTTTCACACTTTCAACGAACTTTATCAAAAAAGAAAGCAAATCGTTATCACAAGCGATAAGTTTCCTAAAGATATTCCAAATATTGAAGAAAGATTAAAAAGCCGTTTTCTACAAGGTTTACTTGTTGATATCGAGCCACCTGGATTTGAAGACCGAGTTGCTATTATAGAAACAAAAGCCAATTTAATTGGTTTAAAAATAAATCAAGAAATATCTTTTCTAATTGCAACCCATGCAAAAACAAATGTTAGAGAAATTCAAGGGCTACTTAAAGATCTCTTAATGAATCAACATATGACTGGGCGCAGTCCGACTATTGAATCAGTGACTGCAATTTTAAAAAGAAGATTTCCTACTGGCTCAGTTGAGTCTACAATTGATATAGCTGCTATTCAAAAGGTTGTTGCAAATCATTTCCAAATTAAAATGTCTGATTTAATGGGACAAAGCCGTCAACAAAAATTCGTTGTAGCGAGACATATTGCCATGTTTTTAGCAAAAGAAATGATAGGTCTACAAATTGTTGCAATTGCGAGTGCGTTTGGCAAGAAAGATCACACAACTGTTCTACATGCAATGTCAAAAGTAAAAGAATCTTTAGAAAAAGATGATGAGTTTAGAGGAAACTTTGTACAAATTAAAAGAAAAATAGATCAAATTATGCAATCAAATTAAATTAATATATTTTCCTGATGCTGCTCGATAAATTCTATCAAAAACTCCAATACTTTTTTCATTATTTTGTTCTATTAAGTCTGGTAATAAAATATATTTTGCCCCTTCAGTTTTTTCTGCATTTCTTAAATATGAAAATAAATTTCGACTCGCTTCATCGAAGTCTCCTTGACTAGACAAATCAAAATATTTTAGAGAACTCTTCATTAAAGAAGCATTTTTTTGTTTAAAATCAATTATGACAGTAGAATTCAAGTATTCTTTCGAGAACATTTGTCCTACATTATCACTTTTATCTCGATTTAGAATGATAAATGCCTCTATAGTAGGTGCATAATGCGTAAGCAACTGACCTGGAGAGTCCATAGCAACATTTGAGTTTTTCTCTAGATCTTCTGCTTTTACAACTCTTTGTAATATTTCAAAATTATAATTGATTTTTTCTCTATTTAATTCATTTTTAATCTGCAATGAACTTATTGCACCTGGCCTTAAAAGAGTTATTTTATTTTCTTCAAATATTTTTATAACAGTTGACTCAATACCAATCGAACAATTTTCTGAATGATCTAATATAAATAAATCGTCAAAATCGCTTAGATCATCAAAGACATGTTTTGCGGTTGTTGGACTCACATGGCCAAAACGATTTGCGCTCGGAGCTGCTACAGGAATATTTGCTTGCTTAAGCAATTCTTGCGCAACTTTATTAGCAGGAATTCTAAGAGCAATAGAATCACCGTTAGCTGTGATAATTTTTGGAATAATTTTTGATGCTTTTACAATTATTGTCAGTGGACCAGGCCAAAATTTTGAACCAAGAATGTCAAAACATTGTCTTTGAAATTCTGACATATTTGTTAAACTTTCTGCTTGACGCATAAAACTTATGTGAACAATAAGTGGATCCGATTTAGGGCGCCCCTTCGCACTGAAGATTTTTTCCGCTGCTTTTTCGCTAAGGGCGTTTGCACCGAGTCCATAAACTGTTTCTGTTGGAAATGCGACTAATGAATCCGAGTTAAGTGCTTTTGCACAGAAAGTTAGAGATTCTTCAGAAAAGGGTAAAACTTTTGCCACATGTATCTCCGATGATTTTTGTTTCATATTCGCTTCTTAAACGACTTATCCACATGTTATCCACATGGTAACATACCTATATAGGTAATCGCACTTTTTCCATATTTTAGAATGATTTTCAAGGTTTTTATAAAAAGTTATCCACATAAAATAATAGAGTTATCCACATATCCACATTCCACTTTTTCAAGCAAATAATCCACCCATTGGCTCTTCAGTTAGAAAATTTCTAATGTGGATAACGTGTGGATAACGTGTGGACAACGTGTGGATAACTAATATGCTACATTTTTAAGCTTTGACTTATCCACAGAAATTTTGACTTATCCACAGTCTATCCACATGTTATCCACACGTTATCCACATCCTTTTTAGCCTTTTTATTTCCTTTATTGTCTTTTATTATCATTGTTTAGGTCAAGAGCTCTTTAAGTTATCCACACTAAGTGGGGTAGCCTACTACTACTTCTAATAAAAAAGAGATTCTATTTCTTATTAAGTGTATAAGAAGATGTTCTCAAGATCTCTTGCTTGAAGAGCGGTTGACAATAGGTTAAGCAAAATGTTGTATACGTGAACTTCTTCAAAGGTGGACACATGTTTAAAAAGTGCAATCGTTTTTTTTCATCCGACGTCCAAGGATTAAACTCAGAAATTTCTGCGGAGTTTGAAAGAGACAAATTGGCAGCAGCTTTACTCGCTGTAAGTGCTGCTCAAATAGATCCCGATATAGGATGGGTACAATTATCATTCTCGGGTGATAAAAAAGTTATTATTTCTTCTATTAGCCATAATTTATCTATAAAATGTGAAATCGATACCCCTCACACTGGTTTTGGCGTAATAAAGGTTTCTGGTAAGCAATTTTCAGATTATGTAAAGCAGCTTCCATCGACAAAAGTAACTTTAAAAGCAGAGCTTCCTTCACGTATTCATCTTCGTTGTGGAAGAAGTTCAGCAAAAATACAACTTGTTCAAGACCAGACTTTAAGCAATATCGATGTCCCAGAAACAGGAACAGCAGTTAAAATTAAGGGAAGTCAAATTGAAAAATTTGTTTCTAGCTTTAAAGATTTTGTTTCTGTAGATGACAATCGTTTTTATGCAAATGGTGCACTTATTTGGGCAGAGAAAGACTCTGAAAAAGGTGCTGTATTACATGCGGTTGCAAGTGATGCCTTGCGTCTTGCCAAGTCCACTTTATTTGAAGGTGTAAATATCGAAAATCTTGATGCAAGCCAAGTGCTTGTGCCAAGAAAAGCCCTTGAAGAACTCAAAAGAGTTGCAGGTCTTGAACCTGAAACTGAATTTCTTTTAAGATGGCATAATAAAGAACTCTTTTTTGCTGTTGAGACCCCTGAATACACAATGTTTGCTAAATGTATTGCAGGGCAATATCCTCCATATGAAGCAGCTATTCCTCAAAAAATTAATATGGAAATACAAGTTGATCTTAAATCTATACAAGATAGTGTAAAGCGTTCGCTTCTATTTGCTGATAAAAATAAAATTATGAAGCTACACTTTGAAAACTCCTTATTGACTATGGCAAGTTCGACTCCTGGCCAAAAAGAAGGTGAAGAAGTCATAGAAATGAATTCGTCCATATCTTCTCCATTTGAGGTAAACTATAACGGTTCTTTAATAACAGGTATTTTAGGTGTTATTTCAGGTTCTCGTGTGCAGTTTGCTTGGGAAAATATGAATAGGCCTGTTAAAATTACAGGCGAAGAATTAAGAGGAATTGAAGTTTTCTATTTACTCGTTCCTGCACGTTTCTAATTTTGTTTAAGGTTTTAAAGTTTAAAATTTTTGATTGAAGAAAAGAGCTATGTTTAAAAAACACAATATGTTTGTTTGCGATCCTAAAAATAATGAAAATAATGATGATGGATATGGTTCCTCTAATATCACTGTTTTAGAAGGTTTAGAAGCTGTTAGAAAAAGACCTGGAATGTATATCGGTAATACGGGTACTATAGGTCTTCACCATCTTATTTATGAGGTTGTTGACAACTCTATTGATGAGTTTTTAGCAGGGCATGGATCCCAAATTGATATCACTTTACACCTTGATGGGAGTGTTACTGTCGCAGATAATGCACGTGGTATACCTGTTGATAAACATCCTTCTGGAAAAAGCGCACTTGAAGTTGTTATGACAGTTCTTCATGCAGGCGGTAAATTTGATAATGAAATCTACAAGACCTCAGGTGGTCTTCATGGAGTTGGAGCATCGGTAGTCAATGCTTTATCGAGTTATTGCCGAGTAGAAGTGAAGAAAAACGGTGGTGTTTATGAACAAGAATACAAATGCGGTATTCCAATTTACAGCGTACGCAGAATTGGCGATACAACTCACCATGGTACGACTACTACATTCAAACCTGATGTCACTATTTTCCAAGAAACAACAGAATTTAGCTTCGATTTTTTATGTGGACGTTTACGCGAATTATCTTTTTTAAACAAAGGTATTTGTATTCGACTTATCGATGAAATCAAAGATAAAACACAAGAATTTAAATATGATGGTGGATTGGTTAGTTTTGTAGAATATTTAAATAGAAGTAAAGTTGTTATCCATCCAAAACCTATTTATATGAATACTGAAAAGGAAGAAACTGTTATTGAAATTGCTTTGCAATGGAATGATAGTTATTCCGAAAGTGTTTATTCATATGCTAACAACATCAACACAATTGAAGGTGGTGCCCATTTAACAGGTTTAAGAGCTGCGTTAACTCGCGTCATTAATCAATTGGCCTCGGGTGATAAAGGCGTCCAAAACCTTAAAGAAGGTCTATCACCAGATGATATCCGTGAGGGTCTAACAGGTGTTGTTCACGTTAAATTACGCGATCCACAATTCGAAGGACAAACCAAAAATAAATTAGCAAATTCGCGCATTCGTACTTTAGTTGAAAGTTCACTGAATGAAAAATTGAGTGATTATTTTCATGAACATCCTGATGTAGCTAAGAAAATTGTTGCTAAAATCGTCGATGCTGCAAGAGCTCGCATTGCTGCACGAAAAGCAAAAGAACTCACTCGGCGTAAAAGCGCACTCGATCTTGGAGGGTTGCCTGGTAAAATTGCAGATTGCCAAGATAGAGATCCTGCTAATTGTGAGTTGTTTATTGTGGAAGGTGACTCGGCGGGTGGTTCTGCAAAACAAGGGCGTGATAGAAAAACGCAAGCCGTCTTACCTTTAAAAGGAAAGATCTTAAACGTCGAAAAAGCAACTACAGACAAAATGCTTTCAAACCAAGAAATTCGTTTGCTCGTACAAGCACTAGGCACAGGCATTGGCCGACATGACAGCGAAGTTGATATTGCAAAACTTCGTTATCATAAAATTGTAATCATGACAGATGCGGACGTTGATGGTGCTCATATTAGAACTCTTTTATTAACTTTCTTTTATAGACAAATGAAAGAGGTTATAAAACGTGGTCATTTATATATAGCTCAACCTCCATTGTATAAATATAAAAAACAAAAAACTGAACGCTATTTAAAAGATGATTCCGAACTTGAAAAGTTTTTGGTTGAAACAGCCATGCAAGACGCTTCTATTTTAGATGGAAACGAAAAAACACTTGAGATGTCTGTTGTTAAAAACATGCTTATTTGCGTTGAACGTCGTAATAAAATTACAAGTATTCTTTCTCGGAGAAGAAGTTCAGTTGCTGTTAATTATTTAGTAAGCCATGCGCTTCTGACTCCTGAAATTTTTTATAAAAAAGCAGATTTCGAAAAATTGATTTCTGAAATGAAACTCCATGTATTGAAATATGGACATATTCATGCAAAAGTTGACTTTGATTCCGAACACAATCGATATTTTGCTATAATTGATATTCAGCTTGCAGGAAAACCATATCATTTTAAATTAGATTTTGATTTTGTTAGTTCTACAGAATTTGAAGAATTAAAACGATTGACGCAGCAATTAGAATCTACCTTTGCTCTTCCTTTAAAATATTCACACGATAAAAAATCTCGTGTTATTACTTCATGGGTAGAACTCAGAGAGTTTTTACTGTCTGACGGTAGAAGTGGTGCTTATATTCAACGCTACAAGGGTCTTGGCGAAATGAACTCCGAACAGCTCTGGGAGACAACTATGCAGCCTTCCTCAAGGCAGTTGCTTCAAGTCACAATTGAAGATGCCATGGCTGCAGATGATATATTTTCTATGCTCATGGGTGACGATGTCCCACCAAGAAAAGAATTTATTGAATCTAATGCTTTAAATGTCAGAAACCTTGACGCTTAAATAAAAGTAAAAAGTTGGAAAAAACATTATGTCACAAGAAAAAATGAGTGTTGTTACTGCAAATATTAATGATGAAATGAAAAATGCATATCTTGATTATGCAATGAGCGTTATTGTGAGCCGTGCTCTCCCTGATGTTCGTGATGGTATGAAACCAGTTCATAGACGAGTTTTATATGCTATGTATGAACAAAATAATGTTCACAATAAGGCGTATAAAAAATCGGCACGTATTGTCGGAGATGTGTTGGGTAAATATCACCCACACAGTGACACATCTGTTTATGATGCTCTTGTTCGCTTGGCTCAAGACTTTTCGATGCGTTATCCACTGATCGATGGTCAGGGGAACTTTGGATCTATCGATGGTGACTCACCTGCAGCGATGCGTTATACCGAAGTTCGTTTGGCTAAAATATCTGAAGCTCTGATGGGCTCTATTGAAGAAGATACTGTGGATTTCGGTCCGAACTATGACAACAGCGAAGTTCAACCGCTTGTGCTGCCTTCTGTTTTGCCACAACTTTTGGTAAATGGGCAGAGTGGTATTGCTGTTGGTATGGCTACAAATATTCCTCCACACAATCTAACCGAAATTCTCGATGCTCTTATTTTTATGATAGAAAAAGGCAGTTCTACGATTGAACAGCTAATGGCATACGTTAAGGGGCCTGATTTTCCTTCATATGGAATGATTTGCGGATTAAAAGGTATTCATGATGCCTATCGCACTGGTCGGGGAAGTATAGTTGTCCGTGGAAAAGCAATTGTTGAATCTACTAAAAATGGTAGAGAACAAATTATTGTGACAGAGCTTCCTTACCAAGTTAACAAACTGACATGGATTGAAAAGATTGCAGAACTCGTTAAGCAAGAAGAAATTCAAGGCATTTCTGATATCCGTGATGAAAGTAACAAAGAAGGTATTCGTGTTGTTATCGAAGTTAAAAAAGGTGAAAATGCAGAAGTTCTATTAAATCACCTGTATAAACGCACACGTTTACAAGACTCTTTTGGCGTAAATATGGTTTGTATTGTGCGTGGTGCTCCTCGCCTATTAAACCTAAAAGAATGTTTAGAGTACTTTTTAGAACATCGCCTTGAAGTGATTACGCGTCGTACGACTTTTAGACTACGCAAAGCTCAAGATCGTCTTCATATTTTAGATGGTTTAAAGATCGCTGTTGATAACATTGATAAAGTCGTCAGTATTATACGAGCTGCAGCAAGTCGTGATGATGCAAAAGAAAAATTAATATCTGCTTATGCACTCTCTGATAAACAAGTCGCTGCAATTCTCGATATGCGTTTATCGCAATTAACAGGATTAGAGCGTGATAAAATCATTGCTGAACACAAGGAAACATTAGTTATAATTGCGGACTTAAAAGATATCCTAGAAAAACCAGAAAGAGTTAAAGCAATTGCTAAAGAAGAATTTATTAATTTAAAAAATTCTCATGGTGATGAAAGAAGAACTGAAATTGCGACTGAAGCTGGTGATGTTGATATTGCAAGCCTCATACCTCCAGCAAATGTGTTTGTTACTTTTTCAAGTACAGGCTATATTAAACGGGTCAATCAAGATGAATTTAGAATTCAAAATAGAGCGGGCAAAGGTAAAACAGGAGCTGCATTAAAAGAAAATGATGTGGTTAAATTTACGTTCCATGCACATACTCACGATTATGTATTGATGTTCTCTAACCTTGGTAAAGTTTATAGCTTTAAAGTGTATGAATTACCTGAAGCTTCTGCAACTGCCCGTGGTAAATCAATCAATCAAATTCTAACAATGTCTAGTAACGAACAAATCACTGCGATGTTGCCAGTGAAAGAGTTTACTGAAAATCAACATATTCTTATGGTAACCAAAGAAGGTGTGATTAAGAAAACCGAACTGTCATCATTCTCAAACATTCGTGTAGGCGGTTTACGTGCTGTGACTTTAGAAGAGGGTGATACCCTCGTCTCTGTGAAAATAACAACTGGTACGGACGAAGTTGTTATAGCAACTGCACACGGTCAAGCTGTTCGCTTTAGTGAAGGCGATGTCCGCAGTATGGGACGCACAGCTCGTGGGGTCAAAGGAATTACCTTAGATGAGGTTGATAAAGATTTTGTTGTTGCAGCGGAAGTTGTGCGTCCAGATGAGTGCGTCTTGGTTGTAACAGAAAATGGTTATGGCAAGAGAAGTAAACTTGAAGAATACAGAAAAACGAGCCGCGGCGGTAAAGGTGTAAAGACCATTAAAATCAGCGAACGTAATGGCAATGTGATTAGTATGATGTCGGTAAATGCGGAGTCTGATATCATGCTCACCACCAACACAGGTCGTGTTTTAAGAATTAAAGTGAGTTCTTTACGTGTTATGGGAAGAGTGACTCAAGGTGTTTGTCTCATGCGAATTCTGGATGAAGAAAAAATTGTTTCTGTTTCAACTCCGAGTGAATTCGATGACACCCCAGTTACCCAGATAGAATCTGTAGAAGAAGTAGAGTAAAAGAATGTATAAAAAGTATTTTTTTTTTAATTTCACTTTGTTTGCCTTAGTTGCACTCATTTATTCATGTGGTTTGAGAAAGCTGCCTCAGCCGATCGGAAGTAATTTCTCTTACCCTGGTTCAATTGTTTCAGATTCCCCTTCCAGTTTTTTATTGTTGAATACTTCTGCCAATGATGATTATTCGGATGGAAGTATTCAACGTTATACGGTTGATTCAAATGGAAATCAGACTTTAGCATCTGTGATTTCAGTTCCATCGCATGCAACTGAAATCACCGTTACGTATGATGGTAAGCTTGTACCACTTTCGTTTGATGATTCTTATTCGAAAACTATTGTACAGTTTTATGATTATAGTTCGCCAAATAATCCTAAATTATTGGAAAATTTAACTCTTACTTTTCCAAGTACAGGTGGAAAACAGGCCATAAAAAGGCTTGGAACATTTCAAAGAACTTCCGAAACTAATTTTTATTATGTTTATGGGACTATATACACTTCTGCAAATTTAGACGGAACAAAGAATAATATTCCACCAAGAACTTTTCTTGCTAAAGTAGCAACTAATTTCTCATCCTCTCAGAATCTTATGCTTATGTCATATGGCTTAGGTGATCCAAATTCTTTTGTGAAGCAATCAACAGCCTTTAAATCTGCAAATTCAACAATCGATATCCAATATACCTTTGGCTTTGAGGCGGCAACATATGATGTACAGAATGATTTATTTATAGCTTTCCCTACGGGGACTATAGGAAAATTCGCAGGAGGGGTAGTTAATAACTATCCAAGTTTACCAAAACCTTTAGAATATTTTTCAAATACGGATTATACTCCATGTACGAGCTACGAATGCGCAGATTTTCGTGCTGTTTCTTTAGCTGCAGTTTATATGCCAAATCTTGTTAGCGGTAAAAGTGTAGACGAGTCCACTTTTTTTGTTCCATTGGCTTGGAATCAAAATGGAATCCCTTATGCGGCTAGATCAAATGGTGTAGATATTGTGTATAGTGCGAAATTAGACAAAGATGATACTAAATCTTTTTCTTTTCAAAGCCAATTTTGGTCATCCTATTGGTCTAACACACCTAATCCTGGAAACGCTTTAGCAAATCCATCTACATGTTATGGCAGTACAGCAACGTCTAACGCAAATCAGTATGGAACAATCACACAAAACAGTTTGTTCGTAGTTAAAAAGGGGACAAATGGCACAAACCAGATAAGTGATAATTCTGCCGATGGGAGCACAGGTTACGGAGGCGAAATATTTTTAATCAA
This sequence comes from Fluviispira vulneris, assembly GCF_014281055.1. Taxonomy (NCBI): domain Bacteria; kingdom Pseudomonadati; phylum Bdellovibrionota; class Oligoflexia; order Silvanigrellales; family Silvanigrellaceae; genus Fluviispira; species Fluviispira vulneris. The sequence goes on from NZ_JACRSE010000003.1 coordinate 205,719, forward strand.
TGGATTCGATCTTCTAGCTGCAAATATCACGAGTATAAATACCGCTCGCAATGCAGATACAAGCGTTAAAATAGATGATTTTGCAAGTTTGGCAAAATATCAAGTAGTTGATCGTTATAATTCCACCACGAATTTAAATTCAAATTGGTTAAATGGCTCAGCTACAGGTTCTCCTAAAAATGGCGGCCCATTGACTTATTATATGTATTCAAGAACATCGAGTAATACGATTTTCAAAAACCTAAGCACAGCTGTGCCAAATTTGAAGATATTTAATTTTGGTGGAGGAAATTGCAGACCTTATTGGTATAGAGTCACAACAAGCGCTAAAACATATGGATTGGATACGACTTGGATTGGTAACAATTTTAGTGGTCCAGGAGCGGGAGCAACGACTTATCCAGGTGCAACTCTTACAGATCCGACTTTAACGTATTATTACTCATTTCCGACAACAAATGGAGCAAATCTGTGTACAGATGTTTCTGTATCAGGATCAACTCCTTTTGTATTTTGTTATAACTTCTTGTATAATACAGTCACTCGATTTAAGGTTACACAAACAAGCGGTGCATTTACTATATATTAATTAATATTCATGAAAGAATCTATTATGAAAATTTTTATCGATTCTGCTGACATAAAGGAAATTAAAACAGTTGCTGAACTTGGAGTTTGTGATGGAGTTACAACAAATCCAACACTCATAGCAAAATCAGGACAAGATTTTAAAACCGTATTAAGCGAAATCGTAAATATAATTCCCGGACCAATTTCGGCGGAAGTTATTTCATTAGATTCAAAAGGAATGATAAAAGAAGCTGAAGAACTTGTAAAACTTGCAAATAGTATTGTGATTAAACTTCCTCTTACAGAAGAAGGATTAAAAGCATGTAAATATTTAAATGGCAAAGGTATAAAAACCAACGTTACTTTATGTTTTAGTGTGGGTCAGGCGTTGCTTGCAGCAAAATCAGGAGCGACTTATGTTTCTCCTTTTATAGGAAGACTTGATGATATCGGAGAAGATGGTGTCAATCTCATTAAAGAAATAAAAGCTTTATACTCAGCTAACAAAGTGGAAACAAAAATACTTGCTGCAAGCATCCGTAGTCCTAGACATGTGACAGATTCATTTATTTCTGGTGCAGACGTGGTTACTTTACCGTTTAAAATTTTGCTTCAACTCTATACTCATCCTTTAACTGATAAGGGGCTTAAGCAATTTATTGAAGACTGGAAAAATTCTGGCCAAAGAAGCATACTTGCTGAAAAAATTTAAATTAATTAGAAGTTAGAAAATGAGCATTTTTATTTGTACGAGTAATCAAGGAAAATTAAGAGAATTTTCTAATTTGTTAAATGATAATGAAAACATAGTTGGTCTTGCAGAACTTAAGAAAGTCGAAAACATACAACAAATCGAAGCTATTGAAAACTCCGACTATTTTCTATCAAATGCCCTTATAAAAATTTTGTCTGCTTTAAAATATATATTAGATAATCATGACATTTCAGAATTTAAAGCTATTAAGAAAATATTAGTGGATGATTCAGGGCTTTGTGTCCCTGAGTTAAATTACTTGCCTGGTGTGCACTCTGCAACCTATGCAGGTGAACCAAAAAGCGATGAAAAAAATCGTAAAAAATTAACTGAACAATTAAATAAGCAAGAAAAATATATAAATTTTAAAAATGAAAAGCGTTTGCAAGCCTTTTTTGTTTGTTTTTTAATTGAGCTTGATTTAACCGGCATAATAATTAACAAAGATGATTTTAAAATTGTTGATGGAAAAAGTCTTGTAAATAATAGAGTTATCGAACTTGAAAGAAACTATTTAGATAAAGTAAATCTAAATATTGAAGGTGGGAGTTTTTCACAAAATATTCCTATTTCTTCTTTATTAGAAGGCTTTAATAAAGAGATTTATATAAATATCCATTATGGTTTTTGTTCAGGTGAAATATCAAATATTGAACAAAATAAAATATTAGGTACTGGGCATGGATATGATCATATGTTTTACTCATGTGAAAATAGAGAACTGTCTTTTGCTAGTATACCTTTAGTGGAAAAAAATAGAAAAAGTCATAGGGCATTTGCTTTAAATGCGATGGTAAAATCATTTAGTAAATAATATATAATTATACTGTAACAATATCATTTTTATATGATGCAACTACTTCTATTATTTTATCAATATCCTGTTCCTCTAATTTAGATTCTATAAGAGTTTCTTTTAAAAGAGAAGCAACTTCCATAAAATCTTTTAGAGGTATTTTTAATTTGGCATGAGCTGCCTTTAAAAGTTTTGTATCATACATAACTGGACCGCCTAAGGTAGTAGTTAAAAATTTTGTTTGATGATCTATCAAGCGGGCAAGATCAACATTTTCAAAATAGTGAATAAGATTTTCTGATTCCATTATTTTTTTATAAAATAGACTCACTACAACATGTAAGGTTTTATAGCCACCGTATTTATCATAAATAGTTTTGTCCATTTATAGATTCCTTTTCTAATTTATGATTTCTATAGCAATTGCAGATATATCATCTTCTAAAACAGTTGAATCAAATTCAGATAATATTGCATCTTTTACTTTATGCATAACTTCTTCTAACGGCAGATTCATCGAAAAATATTTTTTTAAAGTCTCTTTTAATTTTTTTAAACCATACTCTTCTCCTTTAGAAAGCCCTTCGATTAAGCCGTCAGTGTATGCAAAAACGACATCTCCTACTGCAAGATCCAATTTCTGTGCAGATATATTTAAATTTTCAGAGTATCCTAATTTACTTCCTATGCTTCCTATTAATTTAATTTCAATTTGACCCGATTCTTTTAATTTACTTCTTTTCAAAAGAATAGGTGGGTTGTGTGCTGCTGAATATGAAGTTATATTCATATTCTCGCTTGAGATTACAAGTGCTAGCATTGTCATTACAAGTTTTTGATTACTAAGTTTTAAAATAATTTTGTTAAAATCATTTAATAATTGAATAGGATCTTCAGGGGTTACATTTTCATTAATTATTTTTAATAAATGTTTTTCGAAAATCCCAGTTACAACTCCTGCAAGTAATGCTGAACCTATTCCGTGACCAGTAATGTCACCAATATATATATGAGCTTCGTTTTCATTAACAAAATAATTATACCAATCTCCGCCAATTGAAACAGCTGCTTGATAAAAAGAGGATATATTAAAGTTTTTTAAATTTAAATTTGGACGAGGAAGTAACGATTTTTGAATACTGCTAGCCATTTCAAGACTGTCTTTTAATTGTTTTTCTTTTAGTAAATTATATTCATTAACCATTTTTGAATATGAATTCATTATATGTTCATTTTCTTTTATTTTCATATTATTAAATCCATATATAATACTCAAATTGTCATGAATTTTATTAATATGAAACTCATAAGGAACGTTTTTAATTTTCTTAAAAGTGCATTGATAGTCAAATTTTTTTTCACTTAAAGACATTACGGAATTAATGTCAAAATTTAGGAAGACATTCAATAAATTGTCATTTAATCCCTTAAATATTTCTTCAAAATAGCTATTTTTATATACGATATCGAGATTTGTTGTATTAAAGATTGCAATTGGTATATTAATTGATTGTATTAAATCTGTTGTTTTTAATTCCATAAATTTCCAAAAATTTGACATATTAAAGTGTTAATTATTTAATTGTATCAGCTTGGAAATATTTATATAGTAAGTATGCCAATATTTTATCATTACATTCAGAAAAAATTAATAGGGAGATGAGAACTAGGATATTTATTCATCTTCAAACTGAGTGATTCTTGGTCCCCAAGAGGCTTGTTTCGATTCATATATCGGAATGTTTAATGACTTTTGATAGGAACCATCTTTTGACATGTAATATAGTTTATGGATACCTAAGCGGGTTCCTTTTGAAGATCTATCCGATTGGAATAAAATAAATCGTCCATCAGGTGAAAAAGAAGGTTTTTCGTTATCTCCTTGGCTCAGAGTGAGCCTTTCAATACCTGAACCATTAGAACCAATTTTAAATAAATCCCAAAGATTAATATCTCTGTCATAACTAGCAAATACTATTGTTTTGCTATCAGGACTCCAGCATGCACTTGCATTGTACCAGCCAGCGTAGGTAAGTCGGGTTGTATTTCCACTTGAAAGATCTTTAACAAAGATCATTGGTTTGCCATATTTCGTACTTGTATATGCGATTGATTTCCCATTTGGTGAAAATGCAGGTTCAACTTCAATTGCGCTCGTGGAAATAAATGGTTTTTTATTTCCACCAAACTTATTGGTCGTAAAAATATGAGTTGATCCATCCATTGTACTTGCAGAAAACGCAATTAAATTCCCATCAGGTGACCAGTTTGCACCAGAGCTATTGCCAGAACCAGAAATTGCACGTGTTTCTTGTTTAGTTAATAAATTATAAATATAAATATCAGGCTTCCCTGATTTAAAAGAAGTGTAAATTATTTTTGTTCCATCTCTGGACCAATTTGGGCTAATGTGCACAGCTTTATCTTCAGTAATTTGTTTTAAATTACCTCCATCAAAATCAGCAATAAATATTTGTCCATTTGAATTTTGATCCTTTTTTCCAACAAAAACAATTTGCGACATAAAAGGACCAGGGGTTCCTGTTAAAGCAGCAACAGAAACATCAGCAAACCTTCTTAAGGCTAGATCGGTCGATTTCGTGCTTAAATTACTGTATGATTTTCCAATAAGTTGTGCTTGAAGTTTAATATCATATAAGCGTAATTCTAAATTATATCTATTTGGATTTTTTGCTTTAGTAAATTTACCAAGAATAACGAAATCTGCTTTCAAAGCTTTCCACTGTGAAATTTGAAATGGTTGGAGAGCGACATTTTGTGTGGATTGCATAGAATCTATTGGTATAAATTCAAACCAATTCGTGAAATTAAATATGGAAGTTAATCGTTTTGAGTATTCACTAAGTTCATTATTATTGATAGGAATTGATTTGTCAGCAAGGGCAAATAACGGAATAGCCATACGTATTTTTTTTACGCCAGGAGCACCAACATCGATGGTATTATCAAGTTTTAATTCATCAATAGTTTCATCATTTTTTGCATAATCTGTTGAATTATTTTTTAAATTCGCTGCGGAATCATCGTTCTTTGAGATTTGATTTGCATTGCTATTCAGTGAATCATCTGCGAAAGATTTTGGAAATATATTTAAAATTGCGATGATTGAAATTAAATATATTTTTTTGAACTTATGTTTCATACTATCCCTTTATTTTATTGAACACTTTTTGCACTGTAGCTTGCCTCAAAAGTCTTTGGAGGATTGATATCTTTTGGTGGAACTTCTGGAACAGGGAATGTGCTTTCCAAAGAATTAATAACAAGCTGATCAAATTGAGAATTACCACTAGATTGAATGACTGTCGGTTTTCCAATGAGATATCCATAGGGATTTATGGTAAACTTTATTCGAGTTTTTAATGTCGGAGCGAATGTAGAACCTTCTGTTGTACTCCAGTTTAATTTTAATTGACGAGCAATATATGCTTTATATGTGTTGTAGCTTTTTGAACTAATTTTACCTTCAACAACACCAGATGGGGCTGCAGCAAATGGACTAGCCGGAATATCACTGGGTGTAGAAAAGGGCGACTCTGGTAAATTATTAACATCAGCTTTGCTACCCTCTGGTTTTTCTTCATTAGCATTGCGTATACCTGCATTTTTGCGAGTGTCTTCTTTCCTTGTGTCTATTTCTTTACGTTTTAAGAATTCTTCCATGCTGACTTTTTGTTTGTCTTGATCTGGAATAGGGCCAATAGGTTTTTTAATATCTGTTTTTAATTTTTCATTATTATTTACAGTGTTTTTATTGCTTTCTTCTTTTAATATAAGATCTTTAGATTTATCAGATATTTTGGGCATAACTTTTTCAGTTTTTTGTTCAGGTACTGGATTTGTATCAGGAGCAATGTTTTTGGTTAATTGAGGCAAGTCTCGAATCGTTTTTGTTGCTTCTCGTTCGCCTATTTCATCATCTTTTTGAGAAATTTGCTTAGTTTGGGCAAAGTTTTCACTCATACCAAAAGTCACTTCGACAATTTCTGGTGGAGTTGATTCAAAGTTAAAAATATAAGAAAAAACAAAAAAACTTGTTATTAATAGAATATGTATTGAAATTGCAGCAATTAAATGTTTTCTATTCGGTGAATAAATTTCTTTTATTTCATCTGGAGATAAAAAAGGTATTTTTGGATTTGAGCCTATGATGTCTATTGCAGGTTGTTTGATTTTTTTTTGTAATGGTAGATCCAAAGGTCTAACATATCTGGGACCAAGATAAGATTTATTGATATAATCATCTGGAAATGATCTTGAAAACAAAATATTTCTTTGTGTGTCATAAACAGCTTTTCCAAATTTGAGCATGTTTATTTCATCAATTTCTGGAACACGATTTGGATGATTTAAAAGAATATTATTATTTTTCATTTTTTATCACGTTTGTTTTCACCAACCATGCCAATTCTTTCCACCCCAGCTTTTTGTGCTGCTGTCATAGCAAACATGACTTTTCCATAAGGGACACCATCATCTGCTCGAATAAATAGGGAAGGGTGTTCATCATTTTTTACAGATGCTTGAATTTGGGTAATAAGATTGGTTTCTTTTACAATATTTTTCCCAATATAATATTCACCTTTTTTATTTATCGAAATAACAAGAGATTCACCGGAAAGAGTAAGAGATTTTGCTTGGGTTTTGGGTAATTGAACGTTTATTCCAGAAATAGCAAATGGCGCTGTAACCATAAAAATAATTAATAAAACAAGACAGACATCCACAAATGGTGTCATATTTATTTCTGAAATAAAATTTGTTTTTCGACTACCTTCTCCAACGTCATTTCCGCTATCAAGATTAAATGACATGAGTTATTCCTTTAAGTATTTTCTTGGTCAGGTTTTATTGTGTAATGTCTTTCCAGAATATTAATAAAATCTGATGAAAAACCATCTAGTAAAACAAGATGTTTTTTTATTCGATTGATTAATATATTATAAAAAATAACCGCTGGAATAGCGACAAAAAGTCCAAGTGCAGTTGCAATCAGAGCTTCAGAAATACCAGGAGCAACAGCTGCTAGACTGGAAGCACCGCTTGATCCAATATCGTGAAAAGCACGAATAATACCTACAACTGTGCCAAAAAGTCCGATAAAAGGACCTGCAGATGCACACACGGCTAAAATGCTTAAGTTGCTACCAAGATTTGCTTCTTCAATCATTTTTTGCCGAGAAAGGGTTCTCTTAACTGTATCAAATATGACAGAACCAGTCGAACCTCTTTTTTCTCTTGTTTGCAAAACACGAATCATTTCATTGAATCCAGAACGGAAAACTTCACGAGCAGGGCTATAATCCATATCTTTTACACGTAAATTTAATTCAGAGAGACTCTTGGCCTCCCAAAAATTGGTGAGAAATTTTTCTGAAAGTCCGTGCATTTCTTTCAGTCGATGCATTTTGCTTATGATGACAACCCAAGCCCAAATACTCATTATTCCAAGTAAAATTGTAATAGCTATGCCAATGGGACCGCCATGGAGTATAATTGAAAACCAATCAATTTTTGCGGATTGAGCTACTGTTTCCATTAATAACACCTTCCAGAAGTTATATTTCAGATTTTTGAATTATCATTTCTTTTTGTATTGCATAATTTAAAATTAATCGAGCAATTTCTTCTTGAGTTGATTTAGTCGAGTCGAGAATGATTGCGTCTATTGCTGGTTTTAAAGGAGCAATTTTTCTATTTGTATCACGAATATCTCTTTCGTTAATTTCTTTTATGAGTTCGTTGATATTAGTTTTCATTCCATTTGAATGTAATTCTTTAAGTCTTCTTTCTGCTCTTTCTTCTGGAGAAGCTGTTAAAAATATTTTGAGAGGAGCATCAGGGAACACAACAGTTCCCATATCTCTACCGTCAACAACGGCACCATTATTATTTAAAACAACTTTTCTTTGAATAGGTAATAATCTTTTCCGAACAGAATATTCTTGAGCCAATACGCTTGCAAGCTCGGAAACAAATGGAGCTTTAATTTCTTGAGTGACTTCTCTTTCTCCAAGAAAAACTTTTCCTGATAATGATTCTTGGCGATATCTTTCATTAATAAATGAAGTAAAGCGTTCAATACTACCAAGATCTTTTTCTTTTAAATTAGCTTCATGGAACAATAAAGCTAAAGAACGATAAATTGCACCCGTAGTAACGTATATCCAACCAAGTTTTGTCGCAACAATTTTGGCAACTGTGCTTTTACCTGAGCCTGCAGGGCCATCAATTGTAATAACTTTTAATTTTTGTGCCAAGTCATGATCTGGATGCATGCGATTCCTTTTAATTGAGACCCATTGAGGATTCTACATCTTCCCAAGATTCGTCCCATGCTGCAACTGGTGCTTTATCAACACGGAATGGAGATATTGCTGGCATATTTTGGACGTTGCCAATTTTGAAATATTTTTTGATTCTATCTTGTTTAAGTTCATCTTTGCTCATTTTCGAAAGACTCACTAAGTTTTTTTCGACAGCATCACCGATGGATTCTATCGCTTCTTTGGTTTTCCAGTGGGCACCGCCAAGAGGCTCTTTAATAATCTCATCAATGACCTTATTTTTAAGAGCAACTTCTGCAGTTAAACCAAGAATATTAGCCGCTCTATCTGCTTGGGAACCGTCTTTCCATAAGATTGACGAACAGCCTTCAGGAGAAATTACACTATAGATTGAATACTCCATCATAAGAATTCTGTTTGCAACACCGATGGCAAGAGCACCTCCACTCTGACCTTCGCCTACAACGACGGAAATAATTGGAACGGATAAGCGACTCATAACCATAATGTTTTTAGCAATGGCTTCATTCTGGCCACGTTCTTCTGCTTCAAGGCCTGGATAAGCGCCAGGTGTGTCAATAAAAGTTACGATTGGAAGGCCAAAGCGTTCAGCTAAAGCCATTACACGTAAAGCTTTTCTATAACCTTCGGGTTTTGGCATACCAAAATTTCTTTTCATATTTTCTTTGGTGCCACGTCCTTTTTGGGTTCCTACAACGATAACTCGTCTATTTCTAAATTGAGCAATTCCTGTCACAATAGCTTGGTCGTCCATAAAATTTCTATCACCGTGTAATTCGATAAAATCTGTACACAGTTGATTGATAATATCTAGAGTATAAGGACGGTTTGGATGTCTAGAAAGTTGTGTAATTTGAAAAGAATTTAAATTTGTATAAATTTCTTTAGCAAGAAGTTCGAATTTATTTTCAAGTATAGAAATTTCTTCGTTTAATCCTCTAGTATCCTGCTGTCTATCTGGTATGTGTGCCGATTGTTCAGCAGCGAGACGGAGTTCAGATATTCGTTTTGAAAGTTCATGCAAGGGTTTTTCAAGCTGCAGAATGTCCATAATGTTTTAATCCTCTATAAGTGCTGTTATGTCATAATGTGTACAGCTCAAAATAAAAATTCGAGCATTGTTAATGTAGGTAGCAAAATTGTACGTCTTGGTCAAAATATAAGAGGTTATTTGAGATGAACCAGCAAGAATCTTTCAAACAAATTGATGAGTTCAAAAGAGGTATGCAGGATCTTATCGTGGACACAACGAGCGTCAGTTTTGTCGATGGTGTAAATGGCAGATTGTATTATCGGGGCATTAATATTGCAGAATTATCGGCACATGCAACATTCGAAGAAACAGCTTGGTTACTTCTTTCAGGAAAATTACCTACAAAAAGTAAATTAGAAGGATTCCAATGGGGGCTTCGAAATATGTCGAGAACTCAAGAAAAAGTAATAAGAATAATTGAAGAAATGCCCCAGCTTTCTCCTCCTTTATTGGTTTTACAAACAGGTTTAGCAGCACTCGCGTGTATTGATAGAAGTGAAGATTACTTAGAGGAAGAAAATTATATTGAAAAAGTTATGAGAATTATAGCGCAAAGTCCAGTTGTGTTATCAGCAGCATATAGACATTATTTGGGTGTTCCTTTATTGGAGCCTCGATCGGATTTGAGTTTCGTTGAAAATTTTATTTATATGTTATTTGGGAAAATTCCAACAAAAAACCAAACTCGCTGTATGGAGATAGCATTGATTATTCAAATGGATCATGGTTTTAATTCTTCTACTTTTACAGCAAGATCTGTAGCATCTACGCTCACAAATTTTTATTCAGCTACGAGTGCTGCAGTCGGTGCGTTGAGTGGTTCATTGCATGGTGGTGCGAGTGAATTAGTTGTAGAAATGTTAAATAATGCAAAAAATAGCAATGATGTGGAAAAATATACGAGAGATCTTTTAAAATCAGGATCAAAAATTATGGGTATGGGGCATCGAGTATATAAAACCATTGATCCACGTGCAATTATATTCCGTGATTTATTGTCGCAGTTGACTCCTAAAGATGAGAAAGATAGCGATTTAAAATTATTAACACGTGTAGAGCAAGAAGCTAGAAAGTATTTTGAAGAAAAAATGATGCCAGTTTATGCAAATGTAGATTTTTGGAGCGGTGCTGTATATAAAAAATTAGGTATCCATCCGATTTTATATCCAGCAATATTTGCTGCAGCAAGAATGGTTGGCTGGTGTGCACATATTTTAGAGTTAAGGCAAAATAATAAACTTTATCGTCCTTCATCTCAATATGTTGGAGAAATTAATGTTCCGTATATTCCTCTCGATCAAAGAATTTATTAAAGAATTTAAGGGATTAATAGATGTATTTCCTATATGAAATTTCGCAAAAATTTATTTATTTTGTTTTAAATTTATTAGCAAAATATATTCATAGCAGAAAATTTAAAAAATTTTGTGAGGCTAGGACTTCTCATTATTTTATAAAAAAAATTAAAGAAACAGAAAAGAATTATTTGGAAATTAAAAAAAATAATCCAAATGATTTTCCAGTTTATTGGTTTCATGTAGCCAGCGCTGGAGAAATGGAACAGGCTATACCTATCGCAAGAAAACTCAATCTAAAAATGAATGCTCACTTTTTATTAACTTATTTTTCACCAAGTGCAGAGCCTTTTATAAAGAATTTCCCTGCACTGATTTCAGCATTTTCTTTACCAATTGATGCAAGAAAAAACTATAAAATAATATTTACTACGCTACCAATATTAAAAATATTTTTTGTTAGATACGATATTTGGCCGGCGCTTTTGCATGTAAGTAAAAATTTAAATATAGAAATTAACTTACTTTCAGCTTCTGCGATTAAAACTAAAAAAGGTATATTAGGTATATTGAGTAAGATTTGGAATAGAAAATTTTATAAAAAATTTTCAAATATTTTTGCCGTTACGAAAGAAGATGTAGAATATTTTACACAGTTTTTACCGTTGGATCGAGTTCATTATTCTGGTGATGCAAAATGGTCGCGTGCATATGAAAGAGCAAGTAATTGTAACAAGCGTAAAATAGAAAAAGATTTCTCAATATTTTATTCTTATTGTTTAGCACAAAAAGAGATTTTGAACAAAAAAAATATAGTATTTGGCTCTCCTCATAAGGAAGAAGATAAAATAGCGTTAGATTGCGGACTCATTAAGGATAAAGTGTTTTTAATATATGTACCTCATGATGTAACAGAAGAATCAAATAAAAAAATTATCGATAATTTTAGATTGATGGGGACCAACGCTATTCTTTATAGTGAACTTATTTCAATTATAAAGAATACGGTCAAAAAAGATGAAACTTTTATTCTTGAAGAATTATATGAATTAAATACTCATGACATAAAAAGACAAACGTTGTTTAACAACAACAGTAAAGAATGTAATATTCCGACACATGTACTCTCAGGGTATGAGGTGGTAGTGTTTGATAAAATTGGATATTTAGCTGAAATTTATGAAGTTTCAGATATTGCTATAATTGGCGGAGGGTTTGATGGTCAAATTCACAACGTCTTAGAAGCTGCCGCTCATGGGGTTCCTGTTCTAATTGGGAACCTATTTGTGCGTGCAAGCGAAGCAAAAGAACTTGTTAACAAAGGTGGGGCTATTTCTTTTCAAAATACAAATGAGTTGTTTCAATTTTTGACTCAGTGGGTTAGTTTGGAAGAGCAGGGAACCGACTCACCTCACCCAACGCGAATTTTGGCTCAATCAAAGTCAAAATCGTTGGAACTTTTTAGAAGTATTCCCGATACAAGTGAAATTGTCTTGCAAGCTCTCTTTAACGAGCCATAAATAACTGTGTCTAGCTGATTCCACTTGTGTTTGGATTTTTGAACCTTTTTAAAAAAGAATATGAGTCATGGTCGCTAAGCAATTGGTAATTAACAGCACTTCGTATGAGACGCGCGTAGCTCTTATCGAAGGTGGTCAGGTATCTGAATATTATATTGAACGAAGTCGAGATAGGGGTATAGTCGGAGGAATATATAAGGGAAAAGTTATTCGTGTTTTGCCTGGAATGCAAAGTTGTTTTGTAGATATTGGGTTAGAACGCGCTGCTTTTCTTTATGGTGGTGATATTAAATCTGAAGACTCACAAGAGCTTCCAGAAGGCTTTGATGAAGAAGGCAAGCCAATTCACCATCATCAGCCAGATGAAGATGAAAGTGCAGAAATAAGCGCCCCAAAAAATTTTCAAAAGCAATATAAAATAACCGACCTTGTAAAAGAAGGACAAGAAATTATTGTTCAAGTTGCTAAAGATGCAATTGGAACTAAAGGAGCCAGAGTAACAACGTATTTAAGTTTACCAGGTCGATATGTTGTTTTAATGCCAAGTATTAATCATATCGGTGTCAGTCGTCGTATCTTATCTGAAGAAGAGCGCACACGCTTACGCAACGTTGTACAAAAAATAAAGCCAGAAGGTGCAGGTGTAATCGTAAGAACTGCAAGTGAAAATGTACCTGATGAGAAAATAATTGCCGATATCGATTTTCTTGTTAAGCTTTGGGAAACATTACGTTTAAAAAGTATGAAATCTAAATCTCCATGCCTCGTTCACGAAGATTTAGATTTAGTTTTCCGTGCAACACGTGATCTAATCTCGAGAGATCTCGATCGTATCGTTATAGATGATAAAAAGAGATATGAAGATCTCGTTCGATTTTTGAATCGATTTAGCGTTAAATTAGGTGCGCAGGTTCAATTATTCCAAGGAGACACACAAATATTCGATGCTTTTGGCATTGAACAAGAAGTTTCCCGTGGGTTAGGTTCAAAAGTTTGGTTAAAATCCGGTGGGTATTTAATTATCGAACAAACAGAAGCTTTAACCGCTATAGATGTTAATACAGGTCGATTTGTAGGTAGTAAATCACTAGGTGATACTATTGTAAAAACAAATTTAGAAGCTGTTAAAGAAATCGTTCAACAATTGAGATTAAGAAATATTGGTGGAATAATTATTTTAGATTTTATCGATATGGATCGCAGTGATGATAGAGATAAGGTTTTTCAAGCACTCGTTGAAGAATTAAAAAAAGATAAAGCTAAAACCACGGTGCTTAGAATTTCTGAAATGGGTTTGGTGCAAATGACTCGCAAACGCACTGAAGAAAGTTTAATGCAAAAAATGACTGTGGATTGTCCATATTGTGAAGGAAATGGTCATGTTAAAAGTCCTGCAACAATTTCATATGAAGTTATAAGAGAATTATTAAGAGAATTTAGCCGTTCTAGTAATGAAGGATTTGTTATTAAAGCGCATCCGCATGTATCTGACCGCTTATTAGAAGAGGATAAAATATTCCTTGATGAATTAAAATTAAAATATTCAAAAAAGGTAGTTGTTAAGTCTTTTGTTGAATATCATTTAGAGCATTTCGAAATAGCTCCTATGAGATTTGAATAAAAATTATTTTATTTTTGATCCGCCCATGCAATTAGGTGATTCAATTGTTGTGAAATTTCTTTTTTCCCATTCATTTTGAGTAAAAGTATGCAAAGAGCAGGCTCTAATGATTGAAAATTCTTCTGCAAGTATTTCATTCATAAGACGATGTCTTTTTAATAGAGATAAATTTTCAAATATATTTGTAACAATCTCTATTCTAAAATGTGTTTCAGATCCCTTTGGAACACTGTGCATATAACTTTCATTTTCAACTTTTAAATAACTGGGATTAAATTTATCTTTTAATTTATTTTCAATTGTTGATTGGATGTTCATATTTCACCGTCTTAAGAATAGATTTTAGTTTAAGACTCATTAGGTTGGTGCGGACGGAGAGACTCGAACTCTCACACCATTGGCACTGGCTTCTAAGACCAGCGTGTCTACCAATTTCACCACGTCCGCTCAAGAGGCTTGTGTATATGAGTTTTCCATAGAATACAACTGGATTAACTCATAAAAATAAAAAATCAGCATTTAAACGCTAAAGAACTGAAATGACCTTTGTTTTTTCGAGAACGCTTTTGGACTCGTGGATAAATTTAAAACAGCTATGACTTCTGTACTTTTTTGTGGTGCAACCGTCACTATAAGCGAACTGAGTCTTTCCAATACCATGAATAGACCTAGCCCAGCTCCTGCCGCTTCTTGTTGAAGGCGTATCATGGACTTCTTTTCACTAGCAAATAAAAACTTTAAGTATTTATAAATAGTTGGCTTACTAAAAGAGCCAAATGAATCTCTTACGCCAATTGCTAGATGGGTTCCATCAAAGCTCCATTCAACTTGAACCGTTTCTTGAGGCAGCAAAGCAATGGGAACTCTTCTATCGACTTCTTGCAGTTTAGGGTTAGCATCCCAAATTGCATTCATGAGAAGTTCTTCTTGTACCTCAACAGCAAATTGTGCATAGGCATCGGTGGGGCGTCCCAAAACACTTGAAAGACCTATAACGAATTCGAAAAGAGCATCCCGAAACCACTGTCTTTGATCTGAATGTGATAAAACATACCTATGCACATAAGCTCCATAAGACACACATTTATCAACACCAAAATATTTAGTTTCACGTATTTTTCTAATAGTATTCATTAGTTGTAGGTGTGGCACGTGTTCTTGATTACAAGATAAAACATGTTCAAATTTCATAAGTCCGTTGCTGTCTATAATTTGATCTTTTGTTTCATCATCAACCAGTAACAGGTTTTCAAGTTTGATTGATGGAATCGCTTCATGTTGGATTAATTTTTTTTCATCAATTTTATCTGTAATATATAAAGACTGTTTGCATCCATTTTTTGCTAATAATTTAATTTCATCTATCGTTTTTTCGCCTTCTGCTACGATTGTATTCATTGCACAGCTTTTAAACAGCGCAACAAGTTCTGTACGGTAATGTTCATTTTGAACATCAATAACTGAGTCTAGATTTATGGTGTCAGTATTAGACATATTTGCCTCAATTAGGATTTCAAACTTTCTATAAAATAAAAATAAGACTCAAAATCAACGTCTGACTCAATACTGCATCCTTCTTTTTCACATTTTTTCAAATCATATTCTAATTTTTTCCCTGGTTGAAACTCTTTGCCTGATCTCATTAAGTAAACTTTTTGTTCTCCACAATTTTCGCAATAAGCAGGTATTTGAAAGCTTTCAACTCTAGAGTTATTTGATAAAAATTCTTTCACCATATTGAATTGCATAACTACTGATTGAGGACAGTTTGAATAGATTGGGTTTATTTTTAGTTTTTGTATCCAAGTGATCCATTCTCTTACACCGCAGCTATTAATTGTACGAATGTTGCCTAGGTCAAATTGCACATTTCCAGAGGGCAACCCAAAACCGCTCAGATCACAGGTTTCTGTGATATCTCCGGATATGTGATATATCCCGTCTTTTAATTGCACTTCCACAAATAACCCCCTCTGAAAGACAGATAACAATCAATTTTTACTTATTTAAATCAACTGTTAGACGAAAGGCATAACGTCTGTCTGCAACAATTCCGTTGCTAGCTTGAACTGCCTCTCCAAATGTTGCAAACTCCAATCGTGCAAATATGGTTCTTATCGTTATTCCTGCGCTTACTGTTCTCATAGCGTAACCCACTCTTAAAGAGAGGAAAGCATCGTTGTTGTTATAAGAACCAAAACTGAGCTCGCTTCCAACACGCAATTTATCTCGGTCATTTACTCGTTGATCATTAATTCTATCTCCCTCAATTGATAAAATAAAGCCAAGATCTTTACCTAGAGATGGGTTAATACTCATTCCTGCTTTAATATTCATTTTTTCAACTTCTTTTACTGAGGAACTACTTACAGGTTGAAATGTGGAATCTCCAACATCAAGAGCTGAAAGCCCAATTTTATAGTTCCAAGAGCCTTTAAAAGGCATCATTAATCCAAGATCAAAAGCAAAACCTTGAGTTTTATTGAAACTCCTACTTGTTGCATCGGATGATTCTTTTATAAATCCATTTGAATTGCCTTCAACAGTTGAAACAATTGAAGCTCTTTCTAAATAGCGTGCGCCAATACCAATTGAAGTATTTGTTCCTGGAATTGGGATTCCAATACCTAAACAAGGGCCGAGTTGGGAGCGGCTGACAAGTGCAAAGGATCTGTCATAACTTATTGGATTTGCTGTGGTTGAATATGCACTTGTTTGGGGATTTGAGTATTTGGTTGTGTAGCCAGAAACCAAAGAATCTGCTAAGAAACCAAATTGAAAACGGGAGAGAACCACTGTTGGAAATAGACTTGCTCGTGAATACACTATATCGTTTGGAGAAGCATTTTCTATAGAGTTTTCTAGTTCTTTTGTAGGGTATTTTATATTGTTATCAAAATAATTTCCTAGCAAACCTGCTGTGTATGAATTGGCTGCAGCGGTTAAATTTGGAAATGTAGCAAATTTAACCACGGATTTTGAACGATCGCGTTTATCTTGTTCACCTATACCGGCAGGATTAGTAAACAGAGCATTTTCGTTGTTCGCAAGACCAACAAAAGCTCCCCCCATTCCAAGAGAATGGGAATCAAGATATAAATCGAGGGGTGGTATAATTAAATTTGCTCTACATATTAAGTTATAATTTAATAGAAAGAATGATATAATTATATGTATTTTAGAAAAAATAAATCTTTTTTTCAATATCAAACCTCTCAACAAATGAGATATAGAGTTAACGATCGGATTATTTTTGATTTGAATGAGGCACGCGAGTGAAGTGAGGATTTATTGTGATTCCAATTGACGCATTTCCTTCACATGTTTTAGAAGGACAAGCAATTAACTTTGTTTCAAAGGAAAGAAAAATTCCATGCCATTCAATATTCTTAGCAGCTGCAGGAAAAGTAACATCACAAAAATTACCTCCAGATGAAAGAATCGAAATTTTAGATTTTGCAAAAGCTGCATGCCGAACGAAAAATCCAGACATCATTTGGCAAATCGCTCACGTTGAATCGAGTTTTAAAATAAAAGTTATTCTTGTTGAGGGTAAAAAAATATTAACGGGTAAAAATGCCGAAGTATTTTTAAAAAATGGACTCCCTAAAGATAAAAATGTAGACATAGGACCTTTGCAAATCAATTGGCGGGCAAACGGAGCTCGTTCTGGGTTTGAGCCTATAGAATTTATGAGTGGGGACTTTTCAGTAAATTTTCTTTCAAACAAGATTTTGAAAGGTTATGTTAAATCTTGTGGCAATAATTGGATAAATTGCTATCATTCCTATAACGAAGACCGCGGTCGGAGTTATAGATTAAAAATTCAATCCTCTGGTTTGAGACTTAGAAAAATCTTATCTGAGTTTCTTTAAAAAAATTTGGGAAATTATATTTTTAAAATTCAAGATAAATTTTATTATTTAATTATTAATTTCATATTAAAAAAAATATTAAGTTATAAAAATATATGATATAAAATATTATTATGGTTGGAGGAAGTAAAATGCCCGATGCTGGTATTCTAATTACTTTTTTTACTTTGCTGTGTTTAGAAATAGTTCTTGGTTTTGATAATATATTGATGATTTCGATTATCTCAAATCGTGTGAATTTGGAAAGTCAGAATTTTATTCGCTATTTGGGATTGATTTTAGCTGCAACAACAAGAGTGTTTCTTCTTGTTGGTTTTACTTGGGTTTCTTCTTTTCAGAAAAGTTTTATTTTTATTGGTAATTTTGATTTTTCTACCCGCGATATTATATTGACTGTTGGTGGGCTATTTTTAATTTGGAAATCAATTAAAGAAATTCATGCAACAGTTGAACATAAAGACTGCGAAATATCTGAAGATAAAAATAAATATAAAATATCAATCTTTTCTGCAATCTTTCAAATTGTCTTTATTGATGCTATTTTTTCAATGGACGCTATTTTTACCGCCATTGGATTGACAGAAAATTTAATGGTTATAATTTTTTCAATACTTGTTTCTGTGTTAATTATGATTTTATTTGTTAATAAAGTTGCTTCATTTCTTAAGCGCTTTGCTTCAGTAAAAATATTATCGCTTGTTTTTATGCTTGTGATAGGTACAACATTATGTCTTGAAGCGTTTGATAGATCAATACCAAAACAATATTTATACGCGCCACTTCTTTTCTCATTATTAATACAATTGTTGCAGATACGCTATGAGATTAATAAAAGTAAAAGAAAAGAAATAGATTTGAAATCAAATAAAAGTATAAGAAAAATTATAAAATATTAAGAATTTCTTCTTTACTAAGTTTAAAGCTTTCACCTTTTATTTGATTCAATTGTTCTTGACTTGCATTGTCAAGAATTTGAGAGGCTGTTTGAATTTTGTCAATAAGAGATTTTTTAATATATTCATCAACAGTATCAACGCCGAGTAAATGAATCACGAGACATTTTTCAGCATTTTGCCCGATACGGTGGAAACGCGCTTGTGACTGCACGTAGCTTCCCCCATCAAAATTAAGATCCATATAAATCATGGTATCTGCCTTCATTTTTCCGTCTCTAGGCAATAAAGTTAAACCTTCTTTTGCGGACTGAGGTGTGGCAATAAAGAGGCGGCACTCAGGATTATTTTGAAACTGTTCTATGCTGCGAGAGCGTTCTTCAATATTCATTTCACCCGTATGAGCAACAGCACCCCATGTTTCTTGGTAGGTTTCTACCAAATAATTTACGTTGCCTACAAAGTGGCTCCATAAAATAACTTTCTTCGTATCGTCAGAGAAAATATCAAACAAAAGATCTTCCAATTCAGAAAGTTTTGCATTTGTTCCATCGTACTTAGGATCGATCAGTTTTGGATTCGATGCAATTTGCGACAAACGTAACAGTCGTACAACAATATTATTTGCCTGACTCGCATATTCTTCAGGACTCATGTTTTCAATTTCACTACGAACGGAGTCACGCATTTTGGCGTAAATTGTTTTTTGTTCAGCTTTTAGTTCAATAGCATAATCTTTAAATATAATAGGTGGTAAATCAAGAACTTCATTTTTTAAACGTCTTAAACTAGTAGCAAGAATTCTTTTTCTCAATTCTTCGCCATTGCGAACACCCATGAATTTTTCTATTTTAACTTTTCTACGCCCTTGATTTATTTCTAATATATCTATGTAACAAAAAGTGTTTTTAAATGCTGGAAAACTTGTGCCGAAAGTATTTCCATTGTCCATTACAAAATATTGTGCGAAAAGATCGAGAGGCCTATTTGCAATTGGGGTACCTGTTGCAATCACACAACGTTTAGCACTGTTACGGATATATTTTGCACTGATAGTTGTTTGTGCATTTAAGTTTTTAATTCTTTGGCTTTCGTCAAAAACGAGCATCCCTTCGCCTTCTTTAATCCATTCAGAAAGCGCTTCTTTTTCAAGACGGATTCCTTCATAATGGACAATAAATATTTGCGAAGAACTTTTTAAGAGTTTTGCCCTTTGTGCCGGAGAGCCTTCAATAACTGTATACGGAATTGATGTCGCGAGAGACATTTCTTCTTGCCAAGTTCTAATAAGAGATTTTGGTGCAACGATAAGACATCTATCAATCGTTTTACTTTGCAAAAGCATTGCGACAGAGGATGCTATCTGAAAACTTTTACCACAACCCATTTCATCCAATAAAGCACAAGCCGGATTTTGTAAAAGAAATTCTATACCAATTAATTGATGAGAATAAGGTTTTCTTTTAAAAGAAAATGAAGATATTTGCTGTTTGATTTTTTCAAGAAGTTCAAGCTGTGGTTTTGAGTAATTTGTGGTGACAGAGCCATGAGACGTCATAGCTTCACTTCCGTGTAATGCATTGACTTCTGTAGAAAGATCAAATTCTTCAAACCAGCTTTCTCTTAATATTAATTTACCAAGTTTACTTGGTGCAATGTGTGCGTAATATTTGCTTTTCACAAACTCTTTGATTTCTTGATAAGCATTATCTGTTAACTTAAATCCTTTACCCAAAATATCGAATAAATCATCAAAACTTGCTATATAAACTTTCCAAAGTCTTTCTTCGGGTTCCCATTGACGTTCGTTACGATCAAGACCTTTAATCCTATCAATCGTATTTTGATTATAGTTAAATGTAACTTTAAAAATATTATTTTCAGAGTCAATAACAGTATTTGTATTTAAATATCGACCTTCTTCATATATTTTGGAGATATTTTCTATAATTCTTGAAATATGTTTTGCGGGAAGAGGTTTAACATTATCTATTTTAATCTTTTTTAAATATAATGTCCCAATAATTTCCTGTTTCTCAAATTGAGGTTGAGCAATTGCAACAGGTTTTGTTTCATTTGTTTTGTCTTCAATAATACCAAATGTCAAACGAACGGGTCCTTTGGGGGGTTTTGGACGATATGTATTCCTGTTGTTACCTCTAAATCCCATACTAAACTTCTCCAAAACAAATCAAAAAATAACAAAGTTTCATTTTTTATACTCTCATGCGGTGTAATTGGCCAAGAAGAATATAGAACTCTTTTTTTAGTCTTGTAGACAATACCACTTACTTTCTTTAAATTATCATTTGGTACATGCCAATAAGAAACATGTACTTTTATGAAAAAGAACATTTGTCTCCTGGAGTCTTGGTTATGGATAAAATTGTGTGCGTTGGCAAGAATTATCTCGATCACGCAAAAGAGCTAGGAGATGTCGTTCCTGAAAAACCTGTGCTCTTTATAAAACCCAAAAGTGTGCTGAGAGCAGCAGTAAATCATGAAGAGCTTCTCCTCAGTATACCACAAAATATGGGGTCATTGCATTATGAATCTGAAATAGTTCTAAGACTTGATAAAGGTGGTTATAAACTCGATTTAAAAGATGCTGAGAAGGCGATCGGAGCTGTTTCAATCGGTCTCGACATGACTTTAAGAGACTTGCAAACAGCACAAAAAAAAGCAGGACAGCCATGGACTACCAGTAAAGTATTTCCGGACAGTGTGGTTGTGGGGTCTTGGTTAAGAGTTTCAGAGTTTCCAAATTATTTAAATGAAAAATTCTCCTTTTCTTTAGATGATAAAATAAAGCAGGAGGGTTTTGGAAAAGATATGCGACTCAGTCCAGCAGAATGTGTTGCGTATATAAGTGAATTTTTCCCACTTGTGGCAGGGGATCTTATTTTTACTGGCACTCCTGCGGGGGTGGGACCTGTGTTGTCTGGGCAAAAAGGAACTCTCAATTTTGCATCAATAAGGTACAGTGTTTGTTGGAGTTAAATTTTAAGAGAGCGGACACCCAAGGACTTGTTCCAAGTCACTTCAGATTTAGCAGAAACATGTTGAACCCACCGCGCGAGAACAAAAAATAAGTCCGACAGTCTGTTGATATATATTAGTGCAAAATTATTAATTTCTTCTTCTTTCGATAACGAAACTATAAATCTTTCTGCTCTTCTGCAAACTGTTCGGGCTAAATGCAAATAAGAGTTTAAAAGAGTTCCTCCTGGGAGAACAAATTCTTTAAGCGGCTCTAAGCTAAGCTGACAATAATCAATTAATTTTTCTAATTGCAAAATGTCAGCTTCATTAATAAGAATCATATTTTTCCAACGTGATGCAATAGGAGTTGCAAGATCAGAACCTAAATTAAATAAATCATTTTGAATTGCTGTTAACCAATTCCTAAGATGAAGGGTTTGTTCTTCAGATATTTCATGGGTATTTTGTAGACATATTCCAATGACACTATTTAATTCATCAATTGTCCCATAACTTTCCAATCTTAAGCTATCTTTGTCTATCCGAGTGCCATCAGCAAGAGCTGTTGTGCCCTTATCCCCTGTTCGCGTGTAGACTTTTGTGATTCTCATTTTTACTCCTAAGGAATAAATTACCGATTTCTTAAATACGGCTGACCTAATGCTTTGGGTGGTCTGCTTTTGCCAACAAAACCAGCAACAACAACTATTGTAAGAATATAAGGAATAATTTGGATAAATTGAGCTGAAACAAAGAAATTCCAAATTTGATTGAAAAAGTCGATTGAAAAATCAGGTTTCGGCATTTGGAAACCTTGTAAAGTAATCCCGAGAGCGTCGAAAAAGCCAAACGCTAAACATGCTAAAGCAGCCGTTATCGGTTTCCAACCTCCAACAATAAGAGCGGCTAAAGCCATATAGCCACGGCCCGCAGTCATATTACGAGTGTAACTACTTGATAAACATATTGATAATGTTGCGCCACCCAGACCAGCAAGAAAACCAGAGACCAAAACACCTGACCATCGTGTATTTATCACGTCGACACCAGATGTTTGTAAAGCGTCTGGATGTTCTCCTGCAAATTTATGCCACATCCCGTATGGCGTGAATTTAAATAAACACCATATCAAAATTACAAACAACCATGCGATAATTATTGGTGTGTAAATGAACCTACTTCCAATTGGAATTTCAGGCGTAGAGCCTGTGTTTTGGAAAAGAATTTGCGAAAAAAATGGCACGGCACCGGTAGCTAAGATTGTGATAGCAGTTCCAACGACAATTTGGTTAGCTTTAAAATTAATAACGAAAACACCATAAAGAATGGACATTAACATTCCAGCTAAGCCACCAGCTAAAAGTCCAAAGTAAGGGTTTTGCGTTAATGTAGTAACTGCGGCTGCTGCAAATGCACCTGCAAGCATTTTTCCTTCGAGAGCAATGTTTATGATTCCACTTCTTTCACTAAAAAGACCACCAAGAGCAGCGAAAATAAGTGGAGCAGACATCCGAATAGTTGCACCGCTTATAGAAATAGCAAGATTAATCCAGTCCATTACAATTTAACCTTTTTAGCAGAAATAAATTTTTCCCATAAACCATCAGCTGATACTGCAAGGATAATTAATGCTTGTAATACAAGTGAAAGGTCAGATGTGACATTGTGCGTAAATATTTCAAGATCGCTTGCGCCTTTTTGCAGTACACCAAAAAGAAGTCCAGAAAATATAATGGCAATAGGATTGCCTCTCGCTAAAAATGCAACAGCAATTCCAGTAAAACCATAGCCAGGTGAGAAATCGAGTTTAAAACATTCCGAGCGGCTTAATACTTCTCCTACACCAACAAGTCCAGCTAAACTTCCTGCTATAAACATATTTAAAATTTGCGTTTTTGAAATACTTATACATGCAGTGGATGCTGCAGATTCATTGGAACCAACGGCTCTAATTTCATAACCAAGGGGTGTGCGGTATAAAAATATCCAGACCAAAATCGCTACTATAATTGACAAAAAAAGTGCGCTTGAAACAGGGGCGCTATCAAAAAATGCAAACGACTCGAGTTTATAATTTGGAGAAATAGGAATTGTTTGTGGGTTTTGTGTATTTGGATCCTTTAATAAGTAAACAGTTACATAGCTTGCTATACCTGCAGCAATAAAGTTAAGCATAATTGTTGTTATGACTTCGTGTGCTCCACGTTTTGCTTTTAAATACCCAGCAATTCCTCCCCATATTCCCCCAGCTAATATTGCACAAATACCTGCGAAAATAGGTGCGATAAAAGGTGGAATTGATGTGAAAAGCGCTCCTACGGATGCAGCCGCTAAAGCGCCCATGGTAAGTTGTCCTTCTGCACCAATATTAAAAAGTCCAGATTTGAATGCCATTGATACAGAAAGACCTGTTAAAATAAGCGGCATACTATAAGTTAAAGTCATACCGATATCATAGGCACTGCCAAAACCTGAAGTTGTGAATATAAGGAAAACATTTAAAGGGTTTTCACCTGCAAAATAGGTAACAAGCAAACCTAAAAAAAGCCCAATTATGGTAGCTGCGATGGGGCGAATGATATTCACTTGCGAGCTCCTTCATGGGGAAGGCCGCCGCACATTGCCAGGCCAATCTGGTATTCGTCTGCTTCGTCTCTTTTGTACTCAGCCACAATTTCTCCTTCATAGAGAACAATAATTCTATCTGAAAGCGTAGTAATCTCGTCAAGCTCAGAGGAGATGAGTAAAACTCCTACGCCCTTATCTCTTTCTTCGACAATTTGTTTGTGTATAAATTCAATCGCACCAATATCAACTCCCCTTGTGGGATTGGCTGCCACAATAAAGTTTGGATTTTTACCAAACTCTCTCGCAATTATTATCTTTTGTTGGTTGCCACCAGAAAATCCAGAAGCTAAAAGCTCAGAATTTCGTGGCCTCACATCATAAGTTTCCATTTCATTTTTGACTGTCTCTTTTATTTTTTTAATATTTTGTAAAAAACCGATGCGAAATGATTTTTCCCAATGCCGGCCAAGGATATAATTTTCTTCAGCAGACATATTTAATAACAATCCATCTGTATGTCTGTCTTCAGGAATAAATCCAACATTGATATCAGCCATTTCTGAGCTTTTTTTATGTTTAATATCTTTACCAAGAAGACTAATCTCACCACTTGCAGGATTATTTTGTGTAGATTTTTTACCAAAGTACTTTTGTGGATGAAAAATAAGATCCAATAAATCGGATTGTCCATTGCCTTCTACGCCAGCAATTCCTACAATTTCACCACCCGATACAGATAAGTTTATTTTATTTAATAAATTTCTTTTTGAATCTTTTGTTTTATAATCTTTTAAGGTGACATTTCTTATATTTAACACAGGTCCTTTTAAATTAGTATTACATGGAATTTTTGGTTTAAGATTGACCTTTCTGCCAACCATCATCGAAGCTATTTTTTCTTCATTGGCTTCTTTTGTTTCTAAATTCCCAATCACTTGGCCACTTCTAAATATAGTTATATGATCTGTAAAGTTAAGAACTTCTTTTAATTTATGAGTAACGATGATAATAGTTTTACCTTCATCTTTTAATTTCTTAAGATTAATAAAAAATTCATCAACTTCAGGTGGTGTTAATACAGCTGTAGGTTCATCGAGAATGAGAATATCAGCTTCACGGTATAAGAGTTTTAATATTTCAATTCTTTGTTGCATACCAACGGGAAGTTTAGATATTTTAATATCTAGGGGAACGGTTAGTCCATATTTTTTTGCAATATTTTCAATTTTAATTTTAGCTTTTTTACGATCAATTATATTAAGGGCAAGAGGTAAAAAGGGAAGCTTTAATGTATCGCTTTCATCTCCTAAAATAATATTATCCAACCCTGTTGCTGTTTCAGCGAGCATAAAGTGCTGATGCACCATGCCAATCCCATTTTTTATTGCATCTCTTGGTGAATTCAAATGTTGTGGTTTGCCGTTAACGAGGACTTCCCCAGAATCTTCTTTGTATAAGCCAAATAGAATTTTCATAGCAGTCGATTTTCCGGCTCCATTTTCACCAACAAGTGCCCTTATTGATCCTTTAGGAACGGAAAAACTTATTTTATTATTAGCAATTATTTTCCCGAATGTTTTTGTGACAGATCGAAATTCAAAAGCTATTTGTTTTTTTTCATCACTAATTTTCATAATATATAATACCATTTATCATTAAAAATTAACTAAATAAAATTATAATTATAATCTTATTTTCCTACTTGGTAAAAATCTGGAACTTTAATTTTATGAGAAATTATATCTTTTTTTATATTATTGATTTTATCTATATCTTGACCCGTAAAAAGTTCTTTATTGTATTTATCATAAGCCCAATCTATTCCACCATTGTCAAAGCCATATCGAATAACTCCAGTTGAAAATTTATTTTCAACAAAATCTTTAATTGCAGCATATATTTCAACATTTACTTTTTTTTCCATACTTGTTAAAACAAGACCCGGTTGCATATAGTTTTGATTGGAATCAACTCCAATAACATAATATTTATTTTTCTTGTTATTTTTATTGGTTTCGGCGACGGCATCAAAGACACCTTGTGAAGAAGCGCCTGCAGCGACAAATATAATATCATTTTCTTGATTATACATAGACAGAGCAAGTTCTTTTGCTTTGGTAGGATTATTCCATGCTGTTGGAGAGACGCCAACATAAGTTTCTGTTATTTTAATTTTTGGATTGATATACTCAGCACCTGATTTATATCCTAAGGCAAATCTTTTTATCAGTGGAATTTCCATACCACCAATGAAACCAATATGATTATTCTTAGATTTCATTGCAGCAATTGCGCCGATTAAAAAACTACCTTCATGCTCTTGAAATGAAATAGAGCGAATATTTTCTGCTTTCACAGAAGAATCGACAAGAACATATTTTTGTTTTGGAAATTTCTGAGCCAATTTTTCAACGACATCTGCATTATTAAAACCAACAGCAATAATGAGCCCACAGTCTCCATTTGAAAGAGTTCTGACAAAATGAGTCGATTGTGAATCATCTTTTACTGTTACATATTTACTTTCTTTTGATAATTTAAAATCAGATTGAGCCTTTAAAAAGCCTTCATACGCTGATTGGTTAAATGATTTATCATCTTTACCACCTTTATCAAGTATAAGACAGACTTTATTGTTTTTTTCTGCGTAAGCATTTAACGATACGATTATAAAAGAAAAAATAGCTAAAAATTTTACTGCTATTTTTTTTGTAAAATTATATATTAGCATATTATTTCTTTACCTCTTTATAATAATCAGGGACTTGAATTTTTTCTGCTATAATATCTTTTTTAATTTGTTCAATTTTTTCTAGATCTTTTTCTGTGAATAAATTTTTATTGTAGCTGTCATAGGCCCAATTAACACCATTGTGATCTAGACCATAGGAATAAGTACCGGTCATAAATTTATCATCTATTACGGACTGAATAGTGTCTACAACTGTAGCAGCAACTCCTTTGGTCATACTTGTGAGAATAATGCCTGGTTTAATCCAGTTTTGATTGGAGTCACAGCCAATAGCATATTTTTTATATTTTAAATTTTCTTTTTTTTCCGCAGCATTGAAGACGCCTAAACCTGAACCACCTGCTGCATGAAAAATAATATCCGCACCTTGTCTATATTGATTAAGAGCGATTTCTTGTGCTTTTGTGGGGTTATTCCATGCTTCAATGGATATCCCAACAAAAGCAGAAAGTACTTTAATTTTTGGATTGATATACTTTGCGCCTGCTATATATCCGGTTTCAAATCTACGAATAAGAGGAATATCCATTCCTCCAATAAAACCAATTTCATTTGTTTTTGATTTCATCGCAGCAATAGCGCCAACTAAAAACGAGCCTTGATCTTCTCTATAGACAATTGAGCGAACATTCTTTTCATCTATGACGGAGTCAATAAGAACAAATTTTTGTTTAGGATATGTAGGAATAAGGGCTTTTATAGCATCTGCATTATTTATGCCTATTGAAAAAATAACTGCGCAACTGCTTTTGGCGAATGCACGAATTGCCTGTTTAAGTTGTGCATCTTCTTTGGCATCAATTACTTTACTTTCTTTTGAAATAGGTAAAGTTTTTAAGGCAGTTTGGAATCCCTCATATGCTGCTTGATTAAAAGAACGATCATCCTTACCTGCCTTATCGAGAATCATACATATTTTTGCATTTGGAGCAGCATGAATTGACTGTGTGTGGAGTGTCAATGATAGAAAGAAAATAGAGGTAAGAATATTCTTCATTTTAAGTTAATACCTTTCAAAGGGAATATTATTTTTTATCTAATTTATAATAATCAGGAACAATTATTTTTCCATTAATTATTTTCTCTTTGATTTCATTAATCTCATTTACCTGTGCTTCTGTAAAGAATTTTTTATTATATTGATCATAAGCCCAATCAACTCCACCATCTTTTAAGTTAAAAGCTGTGTGGTCTGTGGTAAATGTTCCGTTCGTAAAATCTTTAATTGCAAAATAAACTGCATTGTCTACTCTTTTAACCATACTGGTCAAAATGATTTTTGGCTTGATCCAATTTTGATTTGTATCAACACCAATCGCATAGTGTTTTGTTTTTGATTGTTTATTCATCTGTTCTGCAGAATCAAAAACACCTTGCCCTGAATTGGCAGCAACTTGGAAAATAACATCATTGCCTTCATTGTATTGTGCGTGGGCCAACTCTTTCGCTTTTGCGGGATTGTTCCATGCATCTGTTGTTATACCAACGTATGCAGTGGTGATTTTAATTTTTGAGTTAATATATTTTGCACCTGCAGAATATCCCGTCTCAAAGCGATGGATAAGGGGTATATCCATTCCACCCACAAAACCTATTTTCCCTGTCTTTGATTTCATAGCTGCAATAGCACCAACTAAAAAAGAACCATCATGTTCAGCGAACGTGATGGATCGAATGTTTTTTGCAGTATTTTTGTCTTCTAAGTTTGTATCGACAGCGAGAAATTTCTTGTCGGGGTACTTGGCGGCGAGTTCAGGAACGTATTCTGAGGGGTTGTAGCCAATGGCGATGATTAAATCACATTTCGCAGATGTGGCAAAACTCCTAAAAAAAGGATATATTTGAGCATCATTCTTGGGTTCCACAAACTTACTGCTCTGACTGATAGGAAGTTCTTTTAGAGCGCGATTAAAGCCTGTAACCGCGGATTCATTGAAGGACTTATCGTCCTTACCCCCCTTGTCCAGAACCATGCAAATTTTGGGGGGAGTTGATGTTTTAGAGGATTCTGATGTTTTAGAGGATTCGGATGCATAAAGATTCAAAGGGGAGATTGTCGACATGCTTAGGAGAGGAAAAAGTAATAATCCCGCTTTTTTAAAGGTACAGTTAGGAGACACGAGAGATCCTTTCTGAATAAAGTTTCTTGGCAAAATATGATACTTAGCCAAATAGGCCTAGGCAAAAAAGGCATAGCACAAATGCGCCAAATGTTTCTAGGACTTTTTGATTCTTTGCTACGTTAGCTTAAGTGCCTTATTTCACCAAAAATAAACGGACTGAGAAAAAAGTGACAATCTATGTTGACTTCTCTTTTTTGATTTTGTACACCACAGAACACTCTGACAGTGAAGATGAAAATCTTTCTGACAAGGTCAATGCGCGGTTAGCTCAGCTGGATAGAGCACCAGACTACGAATCTGGCGGTCAGGCGTTCGAATCGCTTACCGCGCGCCATTATTATATATTTATCCCTTGGGGAGCGATGGGTGAGTGGCTCAAACCACGCCCTTGCTAAGGGCGCGAAGGGGAGACTCTTCCGAGGGTTCGAATCCCTCTCGCTCCGCCACCTTTTCTGGGTTATACACCTTTTGTCTACTACAAAATCCACAACTCAAAGTTTAAATCATCAAGTGTACATGGAAAAGTGTATTGAACTTGCAAAAAAAGCTTCGGAATTGGGCGAAGTTCCCGTCGGCGCCATGATCGTTAATGCGCATGGCGAAATTATTTCTGAAGCTTACAATCTTCGGGAAACGGAAAATCAAGCGACCGCCCATGCGGAGCTTATCGCAATTGAGCTTGCATGTAAAAAACTTGGGCGCTGGCGTTTAAGCGATTGCAGTCTTTATGTGAGTCTAGAACCCTGTTTTATGTGTGCCGGAGCTATAATACTTGCGAGAATCCCAAATATTATCTTTGCTGCCTGCGATCCGAAGGCAGGAGCTGTTGGAAGTCTAGATAACATTTTAAATGACAAGCGCTTAAACCATCAATGCGAAATCACTCAAGGCATTTGCTCCGAAGAGTCCTCAATGCTGCTCAAAAGCTTTTTCAAAGCACGGCGAAAAAAATAATTTAAATTTTGAAAATAATTTTCCTATTGTGTAAATAGAAGAAAATGTATCTATTATTTGATACAATCAAGCATTCATGAAAAGATTGCGTTTAAATTATTTAATTTGGAGAATTATTCTGTGGAAGCCCCTTACCAATTCAATGGCTTAGCTATTGGTGTTGTTCTGGCTGCAGGGATGGGGAAAAGAATGAATTCCCATTTACCAAAAGTAGCCCATGTTCTGTTTGGCAAACCATTGGTTATTTGGGCTATAGAATCGCTCATAGAGGCTGAAGTTAAGAGAATTATTGTTGTTATCTCTCCTAAGCAAAAACTCGTCGAAGAAATCATTGCACAGCATACATTTCCAAAAGATATTAAAATTAATTTTGCCTATCAAGAAAATCCCTTGGGGACGGGACATGCTGCTGCCTGTGGGGTAGAAGCGGTAAAAAAATATTTTACAAACGAAATTGAAAATAATGTAAAGACAAACATTATTATTACTCCAGGTGACAGCCCTGGTGTTGAGGGTGAAACCTTTAAAACATTCCTCAAAACCCATGCAGAACAGAATAATTCATTTACTATCATGACTTTTAAGGCTAAAAATCCTTTTGGCTATGGACGTATTTTAACAGATAGTCATAAAGAATTCATAGCTATTCGAGAAGAAAAAGATTGTAATGAGGATGAGAAAAAAATTGATCTGTGTAATTCAGGATTTTTATGTGCGAATTTAAATGACTTAGATGCTATTTTAGCTAAGCTCAATAATACAAATGCAGCGAAAGAATATTATTTAACTGATGCTCCTGAAATTTCTAAAAAATTAGGGAATAAAGTTGGTTATATGATAGGCCAAGATGAAAGTGAATTTTTAGGGATCAATTCCCAAGAGCAATTGGCAGAAATGGAAGTCAAATTCCAGAACAAATATGCAAATTTAAAATGATAAGAATGAGGTTAAATATATGTGCGGTGTGATTGGGTATATCGGCTCGAATGCTACTCCTGAATTCTTTTACAATGGACTGAAACGTCTTGAGTATAGAGGGTATGACTCTGCTGGTATTGCAATGATGAATTCCGATGGAGTTTTTATTCAGCGAGCTGAAGGTAAATTAAATAATTTACAAAATAAATTAGCACAACTTCCAGCGAGTACAAAAATAGGTATAGGTCACACACGTTGGGCAACTCATGGTAAACCAACAGAGAGTAACGCTCATCCTCACCGCTCAGAAAATATAATTTTATTACACAATGGGATTATTGAAAATTATAAACCATTAAAAGATTTTTTAATCACTAAAGGCTATAAATTCCAGAGTGAAACCGATACCGAAGTAGCAGTGCATTTATTAAATCATGAATATAAAAAATTGACACAAGAGAAGAATAATTTTGAGCGTATGAAAAAGGCTATTTATTCTTTAGTTTCTCAAATCCACGGAGCATTTGCTTTTGGGATTTTATGCACCGATGTGCCCGATACTTTATTTGTTATAAAATATGGTTCCCCAATTGTTCTAGGGCTAGGAAAAAATGAAAACTATATGGCTTCGGGCATAACGGCTCTTGTCGATCACACCCGTTCTATCATTATCATGGAAGATAAAGAAATTGCTTTCTTAAATGCAGAAGGAATTTCCATTGTCGATTTTGCAGGTAAAGAAGTGTCAAGAAAGCCAATTGAAATTTCTTGGTCTACAGCTATGCTCGATAAAAATGGTTATGATCATTATATGCTAAAAGAAATCCATGAGCAGCCACAGGCGGTTGCGCAGACAATCAATGGTCGACTCGATCGTGATTCAGGTAAAATAAACCTTGAAAATTATGGCTTATCTAACATAAACTTAAAAGAAATTGAGCGCATTCAAATAGTAGCTTGTGGGACAAGTTATTATGCAGGATGTTTGGCTCGTTACTTTATTGAAAAATTTACAAGAATTCCTGTTGAAGTGGATCTCGCGAGTGAATCAAGATACAGAACTCCGACTGTAACAACTAAGACATTAAGTGTCGCTCTTTCACAAAGTGGGGAAACAATTGACACTTTGCAAGCAATAAAATTTGCCAAAGAAAATGGTGCAAAAACACTTGCGATTGTGAACATGCCTGGAAGCACAATTGCACATAATTGTCATGATGAAAGTCTTATCTATGCTGGACCTGAGGTGGGAGTTGCGAGCACAAAAGCTCTGTCTGCACAAATCAGTTCTCTTATTATTTTAGGTTTAGCTCTAGCGCAGGAACAAAAAAAGCTTTCAACTGAGAAAATTGCTGAATATATCAACGAGCTCGTTAAAATTCCAAGTTTACTAGAGAAAACATTGACTCTATCGAGTTATATAGAAAAAATTTCTAAGAAATTTTATAATTCTCAGAGCATTCTTTTTATAGGTAGAGGGCCGCAATGGTTTGTCGCAATGGAAGGCGCACTCAAACTCAAAGAATTATCTTATATTCACGCAGAAGGTTATGCTGCGGGTGAACTTAAGCATGGGCCCATTGCTCTAATTGATGAAAATATATGGTCCATTTGTGTTGCACCGAAAGACAGTTATTACGAAAAAACAATAAGCAATATTGAAGAAATTCGTGCACGCGGCGGAAAAATATTAGCAGTGGGCACAGAAGGAGATGTAAACTTAAAAAGTATTTCCGACGAATTTATCGGGGTGCCAGAATGTTCAGAGCTTATTCAACCCTTTTTAACTACAGTTCCGCTGCATTTGTTATCTTATTGGGTGGCGGTTAAAAAAGGAACAGATGTCGATCAACCACGAAATTTAGCAAAAAGTGTTACAGTAGAATAAAAACAAAAAATAGTAAGGAAACATAATGAGCAGCTCTCAATATAAAAAAATCAATATGCCTGAGAGAAAAAATATTGTCCTTATTGCTCATGATAACAAAAAAAGAGAGTTATTGGAGTGGGCTGTTTTACATGCGAAAGAACTTGCTAAACATAACCTTTATGCCACAGGCACCACAGGAAAACTTTTAGAGCGTGAAACAGGACTTGATGTTACGTGTTTTGAAAGCGGTCCATTGGGTGGGGACATGCAAGCGGGTGCTTACATTGCGGATGGAAAACTCGACCTTGTGCTTTTTTTCTGGGATCCGCTTGCAGCCCAACCACATGATCCCGATGTTCGGGCGTTATTAAGAGTGGCTGTGGTGTGGAACGTGCCGCTTGCCTGCAATCAGTCTTCTGCTGATTTCCTGATATCATCGCCCTATTTTTCTGGAAAATATCTAAAAACAGTGACCGATTTCACTGTGTATAAAAATAGAAAAAACCCTTAATCAAAACCTATTTTCTATTTTTACCAAATGTTTCTTGCGTCTGGAACTTTTTCTTTGTTTCGCGCACCATTTGCTTTTTCAGCTTTTTTGAAACTACTTCGTTTATAAAAAAGAATAGCGCGTTTATTTTCTTGAAAACCCAAAGTTTCAGTTTGTTTTCAGTCTCTTGGTATTCAATTAACAATTTCAGTCCGATCCCAAGATACTGTGCATCAGGAGCTAAATATAAGTGCTCAAATGTCATTAAATTAATTGCTAAAACCCCAAGCACTTTTTTATCTTTTTCTGCAACTCTGAGTTTGTTTTCATTAAAGACAATATTTTCCATCCACCAAAACATTTCTTCGCGTGTTTACAGCACTGGGAGGAATCACATATTTATTCTAGATTTTATAAAAATATCAGTGAGTTTTTAATCATCTTCAATCATTGTATTTCTTATGTAGATCGCGAAAAATTTCTCAATAAAAATTATAAAATTAAAATACTTTGAAATTTTTATTTATCAAGAAATAAAATGTGAAAGTAATTTTTATAATTATTGAATACAAATGTAGAGAAACAATATTTTTTGATGTGTTAGATTTATGGTGGAAAGTAATGATAGGATATTGAATAATATTGATATAAAATGTAAGATTGTATTTTTAAGTTGAATAAAGAAAATTATTCAACTTAATTTTAATTTACTGAAAAATGAACTAAATAAAAAAATTATTAAATATTTCTTTTATATACCTATATAAGAAATATAATTATAAAAATTACATTTTATAAAAAATAAATATTGGTTCTCTATTTAAAATTATTCAACTATTTTGAGAATCTCATTTTAGAGTCATTTTTTATAATTAAATATTATTTTCTTTATCGATATAAATCATTATAAATTAAAGGGAAACAGAATGAATATAACGAAAGATCTTAATTGGATAGTATTTGCTTTTATGTATATTTTATTACCGTTTTTAATAATAAAATATTTCGATTTATCAAGGGAAATTACTTTTGGAGTTTTTCAAATTATTTCTGAAATTGCTGTGATTTTAGTTTTAATTTATTATCGTGTATATTTATTTAATTTTTTTAGCAAAAAAGAATTTATTTTATTTATAGTTTGTTTTTCGAGCGCAATTGGCGCTGATTTTTTATATATGAATAATCTAACTGATTTTAATAAAAATAACTTTATAATGGCGTTTATACAAGAAATATTTGTAGAAGATTTCTTATTTATGGTATTTATGTCAACAATGCTGATTTTTTTATTTAAACGAATGAAAAACATATTTTTTAACAACAAAATATCTATTATTATTGCTATGATATCTGGATTAATTTATCTTTTAATTAGTATTAAATTTGCTATTAAAAGTCATTTTTCCCCAATGATTAGCAATCCGGATTATTTACAATTTTATAGTTGCATGATTATATCACTCATAGAATCTGTTAAGGTTGGTTTAATTATAGCAATGAGTGCAAGAACAAATAAATGGAGTGATTTTTTGTTCTTACAAGCAATACTTTTACTCTGCTTTTCTGAACTTGGTATAAGTTATACAGAAATAATTGTTGTAGACCACTTATACGGAACTTCGGCATTTGAAGCTGGATGGTTTGTTGGCATTTTAACAATATGTATACTTATATTTAAAGAAAAAGGAATGCCCAAATTTAAAAAAGAAGATTTTGCGGATAATTATAGCTTAAGGACAATAATGTCCATTTCTATTTTGTTAGGTATGACAGTATTTTATTGTGTTTTAAGTTATTTAAAAATTATTAAATTAATAGAAGTTGAACATGTTTTAGAAATTATTTTAATAAGTTTTTTAGTTTGGTTTTTTGCAAATTTAGTTTCAATGCAATTTTCTAAAATATTGGTAAATATAAGTAAAAATGTTATTAAACTTAATCACCTCCCAATAAGCATACCTAAAAAAAATGAAAACATTGGGACAAATCTTTTTATTAGACCTTCGTACGATGGAATCTATGAAACACAAAAAATAGTAAATAATTATTTAAAACTTTCTCAAGAAGCAAATGAAGTATTCCAAAAATATACTGAACAAACAAAAAATTTAACTTTCAGCAAGATTGCAAATAAAGTGAGTCACGATATTAGAAGTCCACTAGATGTATTAAGCATTTTAGTAAAACATAATTTGCAAGAGTTGACTGAAGAGAAAAGAATTATGATCCGGAAGCAGATTGGACGTATGCGAGATATTGCAAATGATCTGTTAAGCAAAAGTAGAGAAGATCTGAATAATTTCGATAAGATTAATCGTATTGAACAATTGAACAGTATATTGGAAGAAATTATATCTGAAAAAAGGCTAAATTTCTTTCATTTTAAAAATCTTGTAATTGAAGGTGATATCTATGAAGAGAATAACTATGGGTTATTTTCAAAACTGAATTATTCAGATTTAAAAAGAATTTTATCTAATCTTATAAACAATGCTTTTGAAGCATTGCCAAATGGTGAAGGCAGAATTTTAGTAAAATTAAGAACTCACACAAAAGATAGGATCTATATAACAGTAGAAGATAATGGTAAAGGTATTCCTTTAGAAGTTCTAAATCAGATTGGAGTTGAAGGTGTTAGTTATAATAAGAAGTTTGGAAGAGGACTGGGCTTATTCCATGCTCTGTCTACTGTTCGTGAGTGGGGTGGGCTTCTTCTCATTCATTCTGAAGTAGATATTGGTACAAAAATAACATTAGATTTAGCAAGAGCAGAAGAGCCAATATGGTTTGTAGCAAAAATTACGATTTTAAATAATCAAACAATTATTATTATTGATGATGAAAAAAATATACATGAAGTATGGGATAAGCGTTTTAAAAACCTAGTTCTATCTGAACATAGAGTTAAAATTATTCATTTTACCAATCCAGCATCCTTCAGAGAATGGGCTCATTTGAATTTTGAAACTTTAAAAGACAGCTTATGTTTTTGTGATTATGAATTTTATGGGTTTAAAGAAAGTGGTCTTGATCTATTTGAAAAGTATGACATGAAAAAATCAATTATAGTGACATCGCATTATGAGAATGAAGAAATAATTCAGAGATGTGAAAAAATGGGAATAGGATTAATACCGAAAAATCTTGTACATTTTGTTCCACTATCCATAGAAAAGTGAAAAAAAAATTTTCAATACATTTAAATAAATTCAGAAATCTTCAATACGAACAACTTCATATGCAGGCTCTTCATATGGATGACTTGTCTTTAATGCTATAATTACATCTCGAATATTTTTCTCTGGACATATCATTTCAACTTTGTATTCAGGTACTTTTTCGAGTTTATTTAGTTCACCTAAAAATGGATTGCTGCTCTTTAAAGGCATAAACTGTCCTTCGCCTAAAGTTTGCCAAGCACAGCAGCTATAATTCCCTATCTGCCCAGCACCTTTAGCAAACATAGCATTTTTAACTTTTTCAACGTGTGTTTTCGGAACAAAAAAATATATTTTATACATTTGAATTCCCTTAAGTAAATTTAGTTCTGAGCAAGAGAATGATTTAGAATGATATTTTGTCGCAATTTTTCTAAGATAAAATTGAACCATAAAAATCAATCAATGTCTCCAAAAAAATTTTAAATATTTCATCGCATTTGTCAAATATGTCGAATAAATTTATTACCTATAATGAATGTTAACAAAAGCAAATATCTAGAATAAATTTGAATTTTTTAAATTAATTTTTTTTGAAATCGATATACTCCAAGCAAATTTTACAGCTATTGGCATAAGTCCTAATCCTCTCAAAGTGATTTTCTAATCACTTTTTAAGTTTTTGCAAAAAAACCTTCTTTAGTGGTTGTTTTCTTATGAGTTAATTTACAAATTTTTTGCAAAAAATATATTTCTTCAAGATTGTAATTTTTCAAAACTGATTAACATTTTTTTATTTGACTAATGATATTTATTTTCTTATATTATACTATGAACCTCATTTAATTAATATTAATAAGCAGCAAGGTTGTTTATGAATAAAAAAATAACTATTCAATCAATTTTTATGAAATTAATTATCATATTATTTTATGTAAATTTTGCATGTGCTTCTGATAAACCAACTTGTTTTAAAGAGTTTAGTGTAGCGTATTATGAAAATGGATATTATTTCATACAAAAAAGCAATGAAGGAATAAATAAATATCTATTTCAAGAATTATCTAAAAGAAGTGGCTGCAAAATAGTTGAACATACAGCACCAAGAGCTAGGATCTGGGAAGATTTAAAATATGGGAGATTAGACTTTGGAACTAATGCTATTATAAATAAAGAAAGAGAAATTTATGCTTATTTTTCTAGTTATGCTACAATAAAAAACTATGCATTGATCCGAAAAGAATTAAAAGATAAAACAATGGAAGGTTTTTTAGAAAACAAAAATGCAGTTTTTGGCGTTATACGTGGTTATATTCATGCAAGTAAAAAGTTAGATGATTTTGTTGATAAAATGAGGCAACTAAACAGATTAGAAGAATCTACAAATCAAGAACAGCTATATTTGAAATTAAATAAGAATCATATACAAGGTATTTTTGTTCCCTATGGAAGTTACAAAAGATATTCTAATGAAATAAACGGTTTAAATAAAGAAACAATTATGACTGATTGGATTCCTGAAGAGAAATTCTTAACTTCTAATATTATGTTTTCAAAAAAAGTATTTTCCAAATCAGAATTTAATAAGTGGGATAATATTATTAAAAATATGGTAAAAGATGGTACCTTAAAGAGGATATTTTTAAAATATTTTACTGAAAAAGAAATAAAGAAATATAACTTATTGATTGATTAATGGAAGTATATTTTAAAATTTTAGTCTTCTTTCTAGGGCAGTTTTTGTTGCAATTTTTCTATGTCGAGATCAAACAGACATTGCAAAATCAGAAAAAATTTCAATACCGTATATTTTAAGTTGTAGAAAAAATATATATCACTTATGCGTTGACGTGAGAAAAAATCTCTCGGATGGGTAGCATTTAAA
Organism: Fluviispira vulneris; assembly: GCF_014281055.1. Lineage (NCBI taxonomy): Bacteria > Pseudomonadati > Bdellovibrionota > Oligoflexia > Silvanigrellales > Silvanigrellaceae > Fluviispira > Fluviispira vulneris. Next base: position 244,105 of record NZ_JACRSE010000003.1, read on the forward strand.
GCATCCTCTATTAAAATTAATAATGGAAAAATATCTAATAATAAAAATGAGCTTTCATTTTGGAAATCAAGAGATCTTTTAGATAATATAATAATAAAAAACAGGCGCATTTTGCCAAGATAATAGTGGATATTGGTATCTTAATATCACATCTGTTGGTGTGTTGTATTGAAAAACGTCGAAGTTTTCCGCATGTTAAGTTGAGGCTTGAATATATACAATGATTCCAGTGAGTATTACGGATACTAAAGATCTAAGTATAATTCAATCTCTTCATGCATCCAAGTCTCTTTTAGCTATTAAAGTTCATCTAATGTTTTATTAAACAATACCATACGATCTTGAATAATTTTTGAAAAAAATTATTCGTAATTTACGTATTCAGTTCCTTTATACTGACTATTGCGCTTTTCATAGTACGTTCTTCGCCTGCCTGATAGTCTATTTTAATGGAATTAGAATCAATGAATTTTATTTTATCTATAACATTAGCAACACTGAAATCTTTTGAAGAATCAAGTAAAATAACCTTTTTTTTATCTGTGAATATTTTTGCTAATTCTAATTTTACATCTTCATTCACATATGCTACAATTTTATTTTTCGGATCGATAGCAATTACATCTGAATATCCATCAGATAAAACATTTTTTTCGAAATCGACAAACATAGATGTAGAGCAAGGTGAGCCACAGCTCACACGAATGACTGCCAAGTTATTAGTAAGCCAATCTGTTGAAGTTTTGTATTCAATTACTTCGACTAGCTTTTTCTTTTTGCCGTTGAATTTTGCCACAGCAAAACACTCGTCTTTTTTGCATTCAATTTCAAGGTAATTCTTTTTTTCCTTGCCGAAGCAATTGAATTGCAGTAATAGCGCAACAAATAATGCTAAATATTTTTTCATTTTTCCCTCCTAAAAAGAAATATGTTATATACGTTAAGAATTTTTATGCTTAAACCTTTCTTTGTAAGTATAAAATAAAAAATCATCTGTTTTTAATAGCCCATTTGCTGAGTTTTTCATAGTGAAAAAGTTTCAACATGAAAATCTTTTGTTTTTTTTTCGAAATCTAAGGTACCATCCTCTTAAAAATAATCAATCTCCTTTAAAAATCATATTGAACAGCTTTTAATATTTAGACAATAATGATCCTCAGAAAGGGCAAAGTAAGATTCTTCTATCTGAAGTGGAATAATTGGACAGGGAGTGTCATTGCTGAACTTTAAAGTCTCATTTGTCTTGATGTGTGGCAGTGAAAATTGTGTGTGCTCGGGTATATATAGATCTTTTGTGTTACTTTTTATGTTGAACTGAGCTTTTAATATTGTGGATGAACTTACGGGTTCAAACCACTCAGGTAAAAAATGACTGAGATCTGAATATTTCCGTTCTTTTGCTTTATTTACAAAGTTTTCTCCACTCTGGGCAAGCATAAATCCAAAGCATTCAATTAATCTTTCAGTTTCTGGGTCGTTTAATTGCGATGAATTTTGCATAAGAGCAGGTAATAAGTTGGGATGTAGTTCACTGTATTTCAAAGACTCATTGCGGATGAGCGTTAAGAGTCGAACAAGTTCATGCTGATTCGTATTCATTATTGGATCTCTCACAAAATTAAAAAGATCTCAATTGATTTTTTTAATTTTTAACTTTTAATTTTTTTTATTAGATATTAAATAACCTTATATTTGAGTAGCAATATGGGTTTGTTTCTTTCGTCTAATAATATAGGGTAATTATCTTTTAGTTAAAAAGATAGATACTATTAAAGCTATTCAAATGGATACAGATTACTTTCAATACTAAAATTAATTCATCTAACATGGAAAAATCATTTATTCAACTATCTGATATTATTTTTTTTATAATTTTCGTATATTGCACGAAATGCATTGTTTTATGCGTGTGACTAAGAGTGATGTCATTTATTCTGATCTGAAATTAAAAATCTAAAATCTCAAGCAGAAAAATTAGCGATTCAATATTGTATGTAGGTTCTAAAGCTAAGCATTTATCGACATTCCCATATCCATAAGTGGTCCAACAAGAGTCAATCGAGTGATTCTTTGCAAATTGAATATCTAACTCAGTGTCACCAACCATTAAGATGTTTTCGGTATTAATATCAGTATATGTGTTTTTTATAATTTCATTGAATATATCAAGGTGTGGTCTATCGAGAATCTCCTCATTTTCAGCAATACATAAGTCAATATAATTGTGTAATCTGAAAAAAGATAACGTGTTGGTCATATCATTTATATTTTTCTGACTCTTAAGAATTATTTTAAAATCTCTTGATTTTAAAATATCAAGAATTTCATATGTACCAGCGTATATTTTACTTAAATTATTGCCTTTTCCAGAATTATATATAGCTTTGTATATATCCATTACATTATTTATATTTTTAATATCGGCTAATCTTTTAAAAATATCTTGAGGATTATGACCTTCAGAAAGGAGTCTTTGTATTTCATATTTATGGGTGTGAATGTTAAAGTTTTCTAATGTTTTTAACAGACAATATTCAACTGCTTTATTTGAATCACAGAGAGTTCCATCAAGATCAAAAATTATATACTTATACTCACGCATGTATTTATCCTATTATTCGATTTATAAAGTGTATTAAAAATCGAAATATTTAAATATTTTATTGTTTAATTAAATAGAATCACTTTTTCATGGAGTTTAAAAATATTAAACTTTCCCAAGCATTTTTCTTTGTATAATGATATCTATTTTCTAAATTTACAAAGGTATTTTCACATATTTCCAAAACTTCTTTTGGTTGATTTTTATAATCATCACTACCATGCATCATCATAGCGGACTTGATTTTTTTAATTTCTTCTTCTTTACTTTCATAAATTCTCTTTGCAATTGTTGCTAATTCTTGTTCAAATACTTTGGCGAAATTAAGTTCTTCATTTGGTCTTTCGACTCGCCAAGAAGCAATTTTTCCAACTAGTCTTTCTCTTATTTCTCTTTTGTTGCCTGTCGCACCCATAAGAGATTCCATTTCATCCATTATGTTTTCATTTGCATCCTCATGTCTACCTGTAATTTCATTTTGCATTTTTTCCTTTTTCAAATAGGAAGTAACATTTTTCATATAACGCTGCAGTGCTTTTATATATTGGTCTTCATCATATAAATTAAGAGCGGATAAAAATTCTCTGTGAAAAAAGAGAGCATATTGTGATTTTATATATTTTATAAATTCACGATAATCATGATAACCACCGCGTGGTTCAAACTGTAAATAATCATATATAGTTCTGTCGCGCGTGAGTTTTTCTATTTCATCGAACAGAGCAATTGCTGAAAGTGAATCATGTCGTTCATTTTGTGCTGCAAAGTAAAGTAACATTTTCATTTCTCTTGGACTGGCCCCAAAACGACCTTCATAAGCAACTGAACTTTGACTCTCTTTCAATATTTCTTCGACGTGCTTTTTCAATAACCCTTTTTCCGTTTCTGAAAATGCATTTGAGGGTTCATTGCCATCATAAAGAGCCTGTTTGTCATAAGGATCTAAGCGAGCAATTAAATTCCTTATTCCTGGATCATAGTAGTCAGGGTCAGGTTGGCGCAAACGTGTTAAAACAGCCCATCTTGCGAGTAAATTGAGTGAATGTGGTCCAATTTTTTTTGTCTTTTCAATTATTTTTATATCTTCTTCATATATTTTTTGCTCAAGTTTAGCAGACAATAGATATGGAACGCGCACAAGCTCAAATCTACCTTTAAATGATGGCCAGTCTGGAGAATTTTTAAAGGCATCGAGGTGTTTTTCGTTGGCGCTCGCCATCATAACAAGATCAAGATCTGCAATGCCACTTGATAGATTTATATTCATTTTTTCAATTGTTGTTAATAAATATTTGAAGGCGTCGAGTGGGCGTTTAAGTAAATCTGCAAATTCAATAAATCCACGATTGGCATCGATCAATTCACCTTGTGGTTCAAATAAACGAATATTTTGCAATGCGGGTGGAATATTTTGAATGTTTCTTTCCATTGTAATTTGTCTATCTTGAGCATCAATAGCCATTTGAGGCTCTACAGAAGCAATTCCAACGCGATATCTGCTGCTATAAAAAAACCTTTCAACTTGAACATGTCTTAATACTTTTTCAAGATCACCTTTATAAGCAACAAGAAGTGAGTCAAATATTTTTTTGCTTTTTGCTCCAAGTGCGCCTTCCTCTAAGTAAGCAGGGATTTCATCACTGTTTAAATTTTTTCCGATAACTTTTTTATAATATTCCACACGTTCTTTTTTGGGAAGGACAAAAATAGGATTTTCTTTCATTTCACTAATTATTTTGCACATTATTTCATCATCTTCAAGATGGGCAAAACTTTTATTTCCATTGCGGCTTGGATTATTATCACCAAAACCAATATGTTTATTGAGAGCATCACCAAGCCCTTCATAGCCAATTTTATCTGATGGAAAAATCCAATTGAATTTGTAGACAGCACCTTCTTCTGTTTTTGAATATTCTTCTAAACCATTAGATAAGGATTCAGCTGTTGAAGACTTACTCGAGCCATTTGGACCATGTAATAAGATTAATTTATCAATTTTACCTTGGCGAACAAATTGCTCAAGAACTCTATAAATACTCTCATGCGCTTCTTCTTGCCCCGTGATTGCGGGTTTATTTTTACCGCGCACTCTTTCAAAAAGCTTAAAATGTCTTTTTGTGTGGTTAAAACCATGCTTAACTTCGCTTAGTCCAAAAAACTTAAACATATCAAGCATATATTCTGCTGCGTTTCGGATCAGTCTTCTTGGTTCATGGCTAAAAATGTCAAGATATTCATCATAAGATAAAATGTATTTTTGCTCTTTAAATTCTTTGCGAACACTTTCTGACACTGAACTGAGAAGTTCTTTCGAATGCATGGTGGCCATTTCATTTCCTCCTGCGGTTGCCCTAAAAAAAAATGCCTGACTCTGTTAAACTCAAAACGTTCTCATGGAATGATAGAGTAAGAATTGAATTCTTGTAAGAGACCGATCCCTCTTTGGGTCGGATTATTTGCAGAAGGGGTACAGGGTTGAAAAAGAAATTCGTTCTTGACACGAATGTGTTGTTGTCCAATCCAAGCGCCATTTTCTCTTTTGAAGATAATGATGTGTATATTCCAATTTCAGTTATTGAGGAATTGGACACTTTTAAAAAAGGATTAAGCGAAACAGGACGTAATGCGAGACAATTTTCTCGAATATTGGATGATCTGCGCGAAAAAGGATCTTTAAGTAACGGAATTCCATTGTTTGCAGATAAAAAAGACAGTGGTCGTGTTTATGTGGTATTAGAGTCCGATATGGCTTTATTACCAGCACATTTTGAAAGAAAACCAGATAATTTGATTTTAAGTGTTGCGCTTATTTTAAAGCGTCAAACACCAAACATGGCAGTTATTCTAATTACAAAAGATTCGAACTTAAGAATTAAAGCAGATGCGCTGGGAATTAGTGTTTCTGATTTTGAGGCTGATAAAGTAAACATTGAAGAGTTATATACTGGAATTGTCGAATTCGAAGTCGATGCTGAAATTTTAAAAAAATATTTATCATCAGGTAGTATATCTTTAGAAGATTATGAGTTGATGCCAAATCAATATGTTATCTTAAGAGATAACAGGGATTCTCTCCAGTTTGTCTATGGTAAATATGATCATGTAACTGGTAATTTAAAAAATTTAAATTTAGGTGGAAAAGATTTTGTTTGGGGAATTTATCCTAGAAATCTTGAACAGAGTTTTGCTTTAGATTTATTACTTGATGATGATGTTAAGTTAATAACTTTAGTTGGTACTGCTGGTACAGGAAAAACCTTGCTAGCCATAGCTGCAGGTCTTGAGAAAACAACAGATGAATCTAAATATCAAAAACTTTTAGTGAGTCGTCCAATTTTTCCTTTAGGACGTGACGTTGGATATTTACCTGGTACATTAGAAGAAAAGTTAAATCCATGGATGCAGCCAATTTTTGACAATTTAGAACTTTTGTTAGGAGGCGTTGCACAAGGTAGACAAAAAAGATTGTCTCAAAGTTATCATGAATTAATCAATCAAGGTATATTGGAAGTTGAGCCATTGACATATATCCGTGGTCGTTCTATTCCAAATCAATATTTTATAGTTGATGAAGCACAAAACCTAACTCCTCATGAAATTAAAACTATTCTTACTCGTGCAGGTGAAAATACTAAAATAATTCTTACAGGAGATCCTTACCAAATAGATAATCCATATGTCGATGCAGCATCGAATGGTTTGACTTATGTTGTAGAACGTATGAAGCAAGAAGCTATCGCTGGACATGTTTCGTTAGTAAAAGGTGAGAGATCTGCGCTTGCAACAATAGCTGCTAGCTTATTATAATAAGGTAACAGAAAATAAAATATATTTTTACTTAATAAAGTAACTAAATAAAATTTAAAAATTAATTTCGCAGTAATTTTTTTAATAAATAATAAAGTAACAAAATAAATTTATTTTCCAGAAGAAATCAAATTTCCCAAGATAAGCTCAGAAATTCGCTCTAAATCGTCTAGGGTATAGTAACTGATCTCAATTTTGCCCTTATTTGTATCACCTGTAATCTTTACTTTCGTTCCTAAGTGTCCTTTGAACTGATCGCATACATATCTTAAGTCAGGAGAGATCGAGTCTATTAAGGTTTTTTGTAATTTCTCTGATTTTAAGTTTTTTATTAAATCTTCTGTTTGTCGAACAGATAGTTTCTTCTTTATTATGATTGAAAGGGCTTTGAGCTGAAGTTTTTCATTATTCAAAGCGCAAAGTGCACGAGCATGTCCTGCAGTGATAACCTTGTTTTGTAAATCAGATTGTACTTTGTCAGGGAGGCTAAGGAGGCGAATTGTGTTTGTTACGGTTGCTCTGCTTTTTCCTATTCTTGAGGCTAAGGCATCTTGTGTGTAATTGTGTTCTTCTATTAGCAATTTTAAGGAATGTGCTTCTTCAAGTGCCGAAAGAGACTCTCTTTGAATATTTTCTATTAGGGCAAGTTCTAGACGAGAATGGTCGTGTAAATCACGGACTATACAAGGGACAGAGTCTAAACCTGCAATTTTTGCAGCTCTCCATCTTCTTTCTCCCGCTATGATTGTAATTTGCCCATCTTTTTCCAATGAAACGATCAGTGGTTGCAGAATTCCATAGGTACGAATGCTTTGAGCAAGCTCTTCTAAACTTTCTTGTTCAAAAGTATATCTGGGTTGATTCTCCATTGGACTGAGTAAATGAATCGATATGTATTCTATCCTTTGGTTTTGATAGTAATTTTTTGCTTGATCAAGGGGGCGATGAATTGAAGGCATTGGTATTTGTTTTTCACTTTGAGGTTTTTCACTTTGGTTCATTTGCTGCGTCATTGTATATTCTCCTTCAGCATAGTTTCCGACAGTAGTTCTAAAAGGCAGTAAATTTCAAGTTTTCAACTCAGATCAATTAGTCTTTTCTTTTTAGGTAATTGAATAAAGATGTTTCACGTGAAACATTCGGTCATATGATTTTCACATAGAATGAAAAAACGGTGGAGAGAAGAAATAGGATAATATTTCCTATCTGTAGTGAGATTGGCTGTTAAAGTAATATTTTAAAATCTCGTACTTTCTTTCGATATAAAATTTCATGTTGACCAAATTTCACTATAATTTCAGGGAAGCTCTTAGTTATATTGATATCAATTTTTTACTCATCTTAAGAATGAATAGATTCCTTTTTTCAATTTTAATATTTAATTGTTCTATCCCTTATAAAGAAATTAAAAGTATGAATTAGTTTAAAAAGTGTTCTGTTAGCTCTCTCAGAATCTGTAATTCTGGATTGATAAGGTGTTTTAAAATTTATTAAACTCCGATATCATTTTGACTTACTTCATATAAGATAAAGAAGTCAAAGAACTTTTTCAATGTTTCACGTGAAACATTCGGTCATATGTTTTTCACTTAGAGTGTATAAACAGTGTAGGGGATGAAAGATTATATTTTCCTATCATGCTGAGAATGGCTTTAATGGTTATTTTTAAGTTGATAGAAAAAATATACATTTCAAGAGTTATAGAGAGTTAGCAAAAAAAAATTGATGTTTTTTTTACAATACGATATTTCAATTATTGAAGAAATCCTGAAATATTAAATATATCCGTAAAAGTTGATAATGCAGTTGGTGATTGTGAAACAGAAACTTGTCGAGAGATCTTTCGATTTAATGGGTATGATTTACCTGAAAATAAGAGTTTAAGTATTTGATAATAATATGAAAACACTCTTTTTGCTTTAAATTATGCTGATTATTAAATTGTTTATAATATAACTTAACATTAGTTAAGGACAAATTGATCTATTGAAAAAATCTTTAGGCTCTAAAATAATTTTTTCAAAACACAAATATAAAAGACATTTTGTAGTTAATTGCTCAACTAGAGCTTTTATGAAGTCTCTCAAATAGGTACGATTTAAATAAAATGAACTTTACTTCAAATTTTTATATTAAAAGCTGAAACATGTATATAAAAATCTGAGCTCATACCCCATTAAAAAATTATTGATTGTTTGTTTTTTTTTGATATAGAGCCAACCTTGGTAGAATTATACCAAGTAATCGAAATTTTTAAAATTTGTAAAGGTTAATCTGTGAAAAAAAATAAAATTCTTATTATATCCTCCGTGATTTTATCAACTACTGCATTATATTCATGTAAAAAATCAGATTCGTCAAAAAATAACCCACAATCTCTGAATAATATAAGTGGTTTATATACAGTAAGTAAACTCTCTTGCGGTGGAGATAATGTCGACTTGTTTTCTTCGCCTTACGGAGCATATGGTGCATATGGCGCATACGGTGCAGCAAATGGAGGCTCTTTTTCATGGCAATTTGATTTTGCGCTTGAAAAACAATTTATAGTGAATAAAAAACTATCAGATGCTGTAACATGCAAGTACTCAGAAAAAGTGAATTTAGTAACTAATCCAAATGGAACCGTATCTTTTGCAAATGGTTCTAATCCTATAGCGGATCCTGCTAATGATGCAAGTTGTGAAGCTGTATCTGATGTTTCATATCTAGCAAAATCACAATTAGCTGATGCTTACAAGGTAAACATAAGTGGCAATAAAATTACTTTAGTATCTAGTACTGAAAATTTATGTAATTTTTTAACACATAATGGAAAAGCAACGATTGAACTTAGTAAGTAATCTTTTTATTTAATTTAATAAATTTCATAAAAAAATACAGATGACTTTTTTTAAAGTCATCTTTTTTTAAAGTCTTTTTTTTTGAGGATATTGATGAAGCAGAAAATTTTTCTAATGTTATTTTTTATTGTTTTTACTTCATGCGCTCCAAAAATTCTGACAGTTATTCAAAAAGAACCAACTTCTGACATTATTAATGATAGTAAAATTGAGGAAATAACTTATAATACCAGTTGTATTGCAAAATATAAAACGAGTGATTCAATAGGTAACCTTCAAAGGTATCAAAATATTATTTTGGAAAAAGCTGTTAATTTTGAGAAAAACTATTCTCCTAAAGAAATTGTTATTAAGTTTTTAGGCGATGATGAAATTGTAGAATTTTATTCATTTCTACAAGAGTGTAAAGGTAAAGGGCCAAATATATTTACTTATACATCTGTTGAAGCTAAAGATACAATTCAGAGAAGAATGATTAATGAGCCACACACTAAAGAATATTTTCGTAATGCTTTAACAAAATATAGCGACTTTAATTTTGAAGATAAAAACATTTTTTACACTTTAGTACCAACTGATTCACAAAAACAAAAATTTAGTAATTCAAAAATAGACCTAACTGGATTTAGCAAACAGCCAAAAGCTTATATACCCAATGCTAACGGAACTAATTTTAGAAAGTTAAATGTGTTACAAGCAAGTCTTGAAGCACATAATGTTTCATTTGCTGGAGTATCTACAGTTTTAGATGGTTTAATTAATGGGCAAATTTCCCATAAGGATAGCATGGGTCGTGAAGATATTAATCCATTTGAAATCACACCATTTTATGATATTTTAAAACGTGAGAACTTAGGTGAATATAAATTAGTTGGATATCTTAAGCATTTTGTTGATGGTGAGTTTTATTTAAGTACAATATATCAAACTTCAAAAAAATCTAAAATCAATCAATTTTTAATTCAACCTGATCCAGATTATTGTGGCAAAGGCCTTTGTGATATAGGGGATGTTAAAAATCTATATAATGTAATGATGAAACCCGAAGGGCCACCTGAATATGTTTACTTCGTCTCAGCTGTTTCTGCATTTGCAGCATTATATAATGGTGGAGACGGCTCTGAAATGATTGATGTATTACACTCTCACAGTCATCAAGGTGGTTTTGCAAATGTTCTATTGAAACGCTTTTATTTACCTTTGCGCGCTAAAGCTGGGTTACCTCCAATTTCGACGGTTTATACTGTACATGCCCCAGGATACGATTTTGGGTTACAAAATCCTAATTTTTTAGGACGTGTTGGTCTTGAAAAGCTAATAGATTTCGATAAAGCAAAATTGATAAGCCTCCATGTCATGTCACTTTTGGAAAGTGATGTTTCAAATTCTGTTTCAAAAGGTATAATAAAGTCATACACAAGTAATGAATTTAAAATAAGTTTTGGCATAAATAATATTTATGAACATTTGATTTCTTTAAATCGTTTTGCAGGTATACCAAATGGTATCAACTTTGAAGCTTATAATCCTAGAAATGAAGAAGTTTTAGGTCAATTAAAAGTTGATAAAGATCTATCTAATTTAATGGAAAACAAAGAGAAAGCAAAAAAAATTCTTTTTGATCTTGGTATTATTTCATCTCCAACAAAACCGTTGTATTTATATGTAGGTAGAATGGTTGAAGAAAAAGGAGTCGACCATTTTAAAGCATTTGCAGAATATGTAACAAGTAGAAATGGTCAAGTTGTATTTATGGGACCTATTGTGGAAGCAAATATTGCACCTCTAGTTATAGAACTTAAAAATCTGAATAATCCTGATGTAAAAGTCTATAATGATATTAAGAAAGGTCAATTAGAAATAATTCCCTCGCTCAACATAAAAAAAGGAAATGTTATACGTTTTGCTTCGGATTTTACCTTTATCCCATCTAAGCGCGAACCTTTTGGATTAGTTGCTCTTGAAGCACTTATTTTAGGTAACAACGTCATAACAAGTAATGTTGAGGGTTTAAGTGACATTACTGTTCCTTATGATCCTGTTTCTCATAATGTAGATACTTTTAATAGTATTATTTACAATACTTATTTAGATGAAGCAAGTGTAAATGAGTCAATTAATAATATGATAGCGTCTTTGGATCAATTTGATAATGTTTGGAATACTCTTACTTTTGAGCAAAAGAGTAATGCTAAGAAACGCTCTATTCTTCATGTAGAAAAATTTAAGTGGAATGCTCCTGGAGGGTCTAACGATCAGTATAAAAATCTTTATCTTAAAGCCTTATCCCCATTATCAAAAGAAGATTCAGATAAAAATGAATTATTTTTAAAAAATTATAAAGCATACAGTTATCAAGAGACGCTATAGGCAAATGAGGTTTTTGTTACATGATTAAGTTAGAGTTATTAATTTTGAAATTACTTTTAGTGCTATTAATTTCTTCATGTAGCTTTTTTGTACAGAGGGATAAGGTACAATCATACAAAAGCACAACTTCAAAAATTGATAGTAAAGAACTAATCTCAAATGTTGAAAAATTAATTAATAATAAAGTTACTTTTATAAAAATTAAAGATTTTGATTTTTATAAACTAAATGATAAAGATTTATTTTTTGTTTATGTTTGGTTGGAAGATCATAAAAATATTCATCAAATGTATAAGAAACTTTCTTTCGAAGTAAAAGACGAGTTTATTCGGAGAATGACTAAAAGTTTTGAAGTTAACGATCAAGAAAGAATTCATTATTTATCTAAAATTGATTTTCTAAATACTTTTGATAAAATACCGAGTTCCTTTTATTCTGTAAGGTATAATCAAGGTGATACTGCGAAATATTTGGATAATATAAATATTTTAGTGAATTCTAAAAATTCTAAACAGAAGGGTGAAATAAATGTTCTTTTAGCTTCATTTGAGGCACCAAATGCAAGATTAGGTGGAATTGGAGAATATTTATCTGGAATATTATCGGCTCAGTTAGAAACCTTAAGTAATGTAAATTATAAAGAAAAAATAAAAGGAAGTTTAATCACTCCTTTTTATGATTTTTTAAAGGCAAAATATTCTGAAAAAGCAATTTATGTAGGTATGGTAGATCATTATTTAGATGGAAATATTTATAAAAGTTCTATTTATAAAATTTCAGATAATAATATAGTACAATACTTTGTACAGCCCGATCCAAATTACTCATATATGCGTTCTAATGGTTTAAAAATACAAGGATGGGAAGTTTTTGATGTAGAATTACAAACAAAGCTTTTCAATATCATGAGTAATGAAGCTGGCTGTTTATATTATAATACAGCATTAGTATCATTTTCATCTTTATATAGTGGTGAAAATGGAAATGATTTTTTTGATATTCTACATATTAATGGAAAATTTGTAGCTTATTCAAGTTTAATTCAAAAAAAATATAATCTTAGAAGAGCAGAGGCTGGATTACCTAAAATTGGTATTTTATCAACTTTACATGATAATCACCCAGGGAATTCTTTTGATAAAAGTATTTATAAAAGAATTGGTCTTGAAGACAATAAAGAAACAAATACAAATATTATTGTAATGATGAATGAGAATAGTCATCTTGTAAACTTTGTATCTAAGACGACAGAACAAGAAACTTTGGAACCAAGTTTTTGGCCTGATGGAAATATCATTTCTGATTCTTTAAAAAACTATATGATAAAAATTTATTTGTATCGATTAATAATGGTATTTTATTTAAAAATTTTGATGTCACCAAAAAATCTGTCTTAGGAAAATTATCTGTTAAAGAGGACTACTCTGATTATTATTTACAAAAAATAAATGCGAAGAAGTTGTTATATAAAAAAGGAATTATTGGCTCTGAAACGAAACCATTATTTTTATTTGTAGGAAGGTTTTCTCCAGAAAAAGGTTTAGATGTTTTAGCTGATTTTGCTAAAGATATTATAATAAATAAAAATGGACAGGTTGTCATTATGGGGGCTCTGTCTGGTTATATACCTCTTGAATTATTTGAGTTAAAAAGTTTAGAAAATGATAAAAAGAACTATAATGGATTAATTAAGGTATATACAAGTTATGAAAAAAATCAATTGGAAATTTTAGAAGATATTGAGGCTACAAAAGGAAAAGTTATTCGTTTTGCTTCCGATTTTACAATCGTTCCGTCAGTCATTGAAGCTTCAGGATTAGTTCCAGTTGAAGGCTTAAGTATGGGAAGCGCAACTATTTCTTCATATAAAGAGGGATTGAAAGACCAATGCACTAACCCTTACGGCAATATGCATAATATATTCACTTTTACTTGTATTCCTTTCACGCGTGTTATGGGAAACTCCGCATTATCAGCAAAAAATTTAATTGATAGTCTTAATCAGCCTTTGCATGAATGGAATATGCTATCTAATAAAGAGAAAAAACAGCATCAAGTTTTTTTGATTGAGAATGCTAAAACGTTTGATTGGAATGCGAAAGGTGGGGCATTGGATCAATATATAGATTTATACATAAGAACTATTGAGCTTGCTAATTCTGATTAATTCTTATAATTTAATGCGACTAAAAATACCTTCAAAAAGTTTGTAAGATCATAATAATACATATCTAATTGCAATATTTTATTTGTAGATAAAATACATAAATTATTCAAATTCTAAGAATCATCTCTCACGATGTTTCACGTGAAACATTCTTAAGAAAATGTAATGAGAGGGAAAATCTTGTTTAAGAGAATGGCTCAATATTAAGTAAGGCTACGAAAAGGTGATTCGGTCTTATCAATTGATTATTCTGAAAGCGAAAATGAAAAAGATTTGATTGTTAATAATATCTTGAGCAAAACTATCTGCATAGAATGGGTGTTTAGAAATAGTAAGTTCGTTTAAATCAATTTTGTTATCTTTTTTATTTGGGGGAAAAATGGCAGTTGTTAGATCGAAACTTATTTCAGCGCTCATAAGCAAAAAATTAAATAAAAAAATTGATGAGATCTTATCCATATTAAGACAAGGTTTTGATGTGCAAATTAAAACGGGATATCCTGAAGTTGAATATATAGTTTTAGAGCTTTTGGAGCAGCAGCTAAAAATAAACTCGAGAGAGTTTTTGTTGTTAACGGATTCAAAAAAATTATATGCTCTGAATGAAATGAGCAATGTAGAAGACTCAAGTTTTATGCCTATCGTTTTTGTAGGAAGCACGCAAATTAAAAAGGGGTATGGATTTATTATTATTGAGCTGCCATCTCCTGATCTGCTTTTATCTTCAATACCTTCCGCTATAACTACAATTTTAAATTTCTTCAACTTAAATATTTATATCGATATCTTTGACTCTAATAAATTATTGAGTTTAAAAAAGATAACAATAGTACATGGACTGAATTTACTTATTGACTCTGTTGTGCAAACTGCTTATTTAGGAGGCTTTCGAGGTGATTCTGAGGAGGCTCAGCGCTTTTTAGACCAAACGCAATCTGAGGTGTTGGAAGATTTGGAAAAAAAAGAGGTTTCGCTCGAAAAATGTGCAGAAAAATTCTTTTCTTATGTCCTACTTAGAGGAGAGGATGCTCATAGCTTTCTAAAATCGAGCTTTATTTATTACTCAATTACTTTGCAAGGACTGAGTATGACCCGAGCGAGTCAAATATTTTCAGTTTCAAGAACGACTCTGCTTGGCCATCTTAAAACTGCAGAAAAACTTGGTGTTTCCCATTTTTTTGAGGGATATATTCAAAAGTCAATTTAATAGATATTAAATTTGCAAAATATGTGAGCGGGGGGTTGCAGAAACTCTGAGATCACAGTAATAACATGGCCAGATACAGGAACGAGCGGGTGCTGCTTGGGGAGTTTTACCCAAACAACGCCGTTATTGTTTTGAGATATTTTTATTTTATTTAGAATATTCAGTGCTTCGTGCTGAATTTGCGCTGAGGTGGAGTAAATGGCTGGCTCTCTAGATATATATCCGTTTCATGACACAGAAGGAGCTGTCCGATTCGGTATTCAAGTTGCTATTTTCTTGGTTGGGGTTGTTGTTGCCCAAAAACTTATTATCGGTCCTGCAATTCGCTTACACAATGAGCGTAAGAAAAGAACCATTGGAAGTTTTGAATCTTCAAAAAATCGAAACGAAAAAGCAATTCAACTTGAACATGAGTATTTTTTGGAACTTAAAAATGGAGCTGAAGAAGCAAAAAATTTAAGAGCTCAAGAAATTCAAGCTGCTCAAAAGTTAGCACAGAAAATGATTTCTGAAAATCAAAGGAAAGCCACGCTGCATGTGAACTCTATTAGAGAGAAGCTTTCCATGGAAATGATTGAAGCAAAATCTAACATGCCCAATCAAATTAATGATTTAGTTTCTGCTATTTACAAGAAGATTGGCTTAACCATTCTCCTTGTAATGGGTGCTTCTATCGCTTTTTTTCAAAAAGCAGCTTCGGCTGATGTCATGGACAAAACTGAAATTGATTGGCTGTATGGAGTGTTTTGGCCCTATTTTCAGTTTGGTGTTTTCGTCTTTGCGCTTGTTTATTTTGCAAAAAAGCCTATAACAGCAATGCTTGAAAAAAGACGTGACGATTTTAAAGCAAAGTTATCTGAAGCTAAAGAAGCTGCTTTATTAGCGGAAAGAAAAATTAAGGAATATGAAAGTAAAATTGCATCATTGCAAAATGAAATCAATGAATTAAAAGAACGTAATTTATTCGATGCTAAAATTGAGCGTGAGAAAATACTTGCAGAAGCTGCGAAAGTTTCTGAAGCAATTTTAAGAGATGCTGAGCGTGCTGCTAAAGAACTTATTCATCGTAGTCAAGAAGAAATCAGACAGGAACTATTTATTTTAGCACTTGAAGAAGTTGAAAAGCGTCTTTCTCCCGAAAAATTGCTCTCACTTGACTCCAAATTAAAGTCAGAAACAATCGAAGGAATAAACTCTCTTAATTAATTTCTAAGTATTATTTTCTTGTTTTCTGTGGAGTATTTTTAAGTATGAAAAAAAATTCTGGTTCCATAGCAAGACGCTACGGCACAGCTTTATATGAGTGTGCTATTGATGCTGCTAAAAATAGTGATGAACTTTCTTTTGAGAAGTTTGCAGACACTGTTAGGGAATTGCTTGCTATATTTGATAAAAAAGTATTGTCTCATTTCAAGAGCCCTATTTTAACGATTGAAGAAAAGAATGCGCTACTTGAATTGGTCTTAGATAAGATCTATGCAAAAAGTAATAAACTACCTGCAGAAATAAAAGATTTTTTAAAACTTATGATTGAAAACGATCGCTTTTCAGAATTGCCCATCGTTTTAAATAATTTTTTGATTAAAGCAGATAATTATATCGGTGTTGCACGTGCAACGTTGGTTTCAGCAAATAATTTATCTGATACAGGGCGTGAAGAATTCTCTCAGGCTTTGTCATCTGTATTAAAGAAAAAAATAGTTCTCGAAACGAAGATTGATGAAACTCTTCGTTCAGGTTTTATAATTAAAGTAGGAAATACAAACGTAGATGCGAGTCTGCGTTCACGTCTTTTGAATCTTAAAGAGTCTTTGAGTTAGGAGTTGAATTCATGGAGCATATCCGGGTTGATGAAATTAGCCAATTGTTGAAGCAGAAAATTCAGGCTTTTGGTCAGAAGGCAGAAGTGTCTGAAACTGGAACAGTCGTTTCTATTGCAGATGGAATGGCTCGCATTTATGGACTAGAAAAAGCCCTTATAAGTGAACTTGTTCAGTTTGATAATGGCGTTAAAGGTATTGTTTTAAACCTAGAAGAAGACAACGTTGGCGTTGCTGTTTTTAACGGCAGTGAAACAATTACTGAAGGTATGCAGGTTCGTAGAACTGGAAAAGTAAATAGTGTTCCAGTTGGACCAGAGCTTCTTGGTCGTGTTGTCAATGCTCTCGGTGAGCCAATCGATGGTTTAGGTGATTTAAATGCATCTGAGACTTCTGTTGTTGAAGTCAAAGCACCTGGTATAATGGCGCGTAAAAGCGTCCATGAGCCTATGCAAACGGGACTTAAATCTGTTGACTCTATGATTCCAATTGGACGTGGACAACGCGAATTGATCATCGGTGATCGCCAAACTGGTAAAACAGCTATAGCAATCGATACTATTATCAATCAAAAAGGCAATGGCGTAAAATGTATTTATGTTGCCATTGGTCAAAAATATTCAACAATTGCTCAAATTGTTGAAAAACTTCGCCGTGCGGGCGCACTTGAATATACTACTATCGTAGTAGCTGGTGCTTCTGAAGCTGCAACTCTTCAATACATGGCACCATATACTGGATGCACTATTGGCGAATACTTCAGAGATCGTGGTCAGCATGCAGTTATTTTCTATGATGACTTAACAAAACACGCTCAAGCGTATCGTGAACTTTCCCTTCTTCTTCGTAGACCTCCAGGTCGCGAAGCATATCCTGGAGACGTTTTTTATCTACACAGTCGACTTCTCGAACGTGCATGTAAATTAAATGATGAACTTGGTGCAGGAAGTTTAACCGCGTTTCCTATTATCGAAACGCAAGCTAACGACATTTCTGCATACATTCCAACAAACGTAATCTCCATTACGGATGGACAAATCTTCTTAGAAGCAGACTTGTTCAATGCAGGTATGCGTCCGGCTGTGAATGCAGGTCTTTCCGTATCTCGTGTGGGTGGAGCTGCACAAACAGGTGCTATGAAGCAAGTTGCTGGTAATATGCGTCTTGAACTCGCTCAATATCGAGAGCTTGCTGCGTTTGCGCAGTTCGGTTCCGACCTCGATGCGGCTACTCGTAAGCAGATTAACCGTGGACAACGTTTGACTGAATTGCTTAAGCAAGCTCAGTATTCTCCATTATCTGTGGAGAAACAAGTGCTTACTATTTTTGCTGCAATCAATGGATTCCTTGACAATATCGAAGTGCGCCATGTTCGCACTTATGAACGCCAAATGTTGAATTACTTTGAAGCTGCTCATCCTAAAATCATGGCTGAAATTGCTACAGGTAAGAAAATGAGTAACGAACTTCAAGCAGAGATTAAAATAGCTCTCGATGACTTCGCAAAGAGGTTTGAACCAAATGCCAGCAAATCTTAAGGATCTTCGCAATAGAATTAAAAGTGTTAAAAGCACTCAGCAAATTACAAAAGCAATGAAGCTTGTTTCTGCTGCTAAGTTTGGTCGTGCTCAACACAATGTTGTAAACGCACGTCCATACGCTCTTTCTCTTGCGCAGCTCACAGCAAAACTTGCAGGTCTAGTGAGTGGGGGGAGCAATCACCCGCTTATGAATGAAGTTTCTAGCAAGGTTGCTGCTGTGCTGATTATCTCTTCGGAAAGAGGTTTGTGCGGTGGATACAACTCAAACGTTTCTAAGCAAGCTATAAGAACTATTGAAGCTCTTGAAGCTGAAGGATTTAAAGTTACAGCTATTTGTATTGGAAAAAAGGCTTTTCAAACTTTAAATAGAAGAAGAAGAGTTGTCTTGAAAAAGAAAGACGAAGCTAAATACATTTCTGAAAATGATTATGTTGCAAACGCAAGTGCTCTCTTATCAGATTCAGACTTAGTTTCAATTACAACTCCTTTTGATAAGCCAACAAATGCGATGGCAACCCGTTTGTCAGAAGCATTTGCTAAACTGTATACAGAAGAAAAAATAGGAAAGTTTGTTATTGTTTATAATAAGTTCCAGTCTGCAATGTCTCAAATTCCGACTGCTGATACTGTATTGCCTCTCCATGTTGGACCTGCTTCTGTTGAAGCAGAACCTATATTTGAGCCTGAAATTGATGAGCTACTTGAGCACGTAATTCCTCGCTATATGACATCTAGACTGTTCCAAACACTTCTAGAATCTGTAGCAAGTGAACAAGGTGCTCGAATGACTGCAATGGACAATGCAACTCGTAATGCTAAAGAAATGGAGCGTAAGCTACAAATTACTTACCAACGAGCTCGTCAAGCGGCAATTACAAACGAACTTATTGAAATTATCAGCGGTGCTGAGGCATTGTAAAATTAAAAATTTGGAGCTTTTTATGTCTGAATTAGGAAAAATTATTCAAGTTATGGGACCAGTTGTCGATGTGCAGTTTTCACAAGGCAATCTTCCTGAAATTTTTCACGCATTACGTACAACAAATACATCTATCAACTCTTCTAAAGAAAATCTCGTTTTAGAAGTCGCTCAACACTTAGGTGAAAACATTGTAAGAACAATTGCAATGGATTCTACTGAAGGCCTTTGCCGTGGTGTTGAAGTTCGTAACACTCATGATCAAATCACAGTTCCTGTTGGAAAACCTGTTCTAGGTCGCATTCTTAATGTGACGGGTGATCCTATTGATGGTAAAGGTGATGTTCCTTCTGAAAGACGTTATCAGATTCACAGAAAAGCTCCTGACTTTACACGTCAAAGTACAAAACTTGAAATGCTTGAAACAGGTATTAAAGTTGTGGATCTCCTCGCTCCTTATCAAAAGGGTGGAAAGATTGGTCTTTTCGGTGGAGCAGGCGTGGGTAAAACAGTTCTTATTATGGAATTAATCAACAACATTGCAAAGCAACACGGAGGATACTCTGTATTTGCTGGTGTTGGTGAGCGTACACGTGAAGGTAATGACCTTTATCATGAAATGAAAGACTCTGGAGTTCTTGACAAAGTGGCTCTTGTTTATGGCCAGATGAATGAACCACCTGGAGCTCGTGCGCGCGTTGCATTATCAGGACTTTCTGTTGCTGAATATTTCCGTGACGAACAAAATCAAGACGTGCTTTTTTTCGTAGATAACATTTTCCGCTTTACTCAAGCAGGTGCTGAAGTTTCTGCGTTATTAGGACGTATTCCTTCTGCTGTTGGTTACCAACCTAACTTGGCAACTGAAATGGGTGATCTACAAGAACGCATCACTTCAACAAATACTGGTTCTATTACATCAGTTCAGGCAATTTATGTTCCTGCGGATGACTATACAGACCCTGCGCCTGCAACAGCTTTTGCTCACCTAGACGCAACAACAAACTTGGATCGTTCTTTAACTGAAAAAGGGATTTATCCTGCCGTTCACCCATTGAACTCTACAAGTCGAATTCTCGATGCACAGATCGTTGGTGATGAGCATTATGAAACAGCACGTCGTGTTCAGCAGATTTTACAACGCTACAAAGAATTGCAAGATATTATTGCGATTTTGGGTATGGATGAGCTTTCTGAAGAAGATAAGCTTGTCGTTGGACGCGCACGCCGTATTGAGCGTTTCTTGTCTCAACCTTTCCACGTTGCTGAAGTCTTTACAGGTAACCCTGGTTGCTATGTTAAAGTTGCTGATACTGTGCGCAGTTTCAAAGAACTTTGCGACGGTAAATGGGATCATCTTCCTGAATCTGCCTTTTATATGGTGGGTGGAATCGATCAAGCAGTTGAAAAAGCTAAAAAGATGGGCGTTAGCGTTTAATTTGGGGTACTAAATTATTATGATCGATGCAAAAGACAAAATGAGAGTCGTTATTCTCACTCCATCTAAACGTCTCCTAGATTTATCTGGTGTTTCGGAGCTTTATTTTCCATCGGAACATGGTGCTCTTGGAGTATTGCCAGGTCACGCTCCAATGGTCACGGCTGTTGGTACGGGTGTAGTGCTTTACTCACAAAATGATGTTTCTGGATTTTTTAAAGTTGCTGGTGGTGTAGCAGAAATTACAGGCACTTCAGTTAATTTATTGGTAGATGTAGGAGAAGAAGCTGCTACGATTGATTTAGACAGAGCAAAAAGATCTCTTGAAAGAGCTGAAGGAAGATTGGCTGCGAAAGAGCTTGGTAATGTAGATGTCAAAAGAGCAGAGGGCTCACGAGCAAGAGCGCTTGCACGTATTGAAGCTGTAAATCTTCATACAAACAAGCATGCAAATGATAAAAAATCTGTGTAGATTTTAAGTATTATGCTGGCTAAAATCTTTTTTATACTTTTAGGCATAAAAAAGACTCTAGCTTAAACATATGATCATTTGATGACTGTGTTAGGGGCGCTGGCAGCTTACCCAATATTATTATGTTATTATTTTTGGAAGGGTTTGAATAAAGCTCTTCCTTTTTTTAACTAAAATATAATGGTGTTAAAATGGTCTCACAAAAGAGTTTAGTACAAGATGTCTTATATAAAGATAAATCAGATATCGTTTGGCTTGCTATTGATGGGAGAACCGCCCAACAAGGCGTTGTTTCGGGAATTTCTCGATTTGTCATAGGGCTTACACGCGCTTTGGTTTTAGAATTAGAAAATAGAAAAAAAAATCAAATTGAGAGTAAGAGAATAAAGATTCTTATTGTTTCGAAATCAGAACCTGCGCAGTGGGTCGTTGAACTCGTCCATAAATATCCTGATATCATATCATATTGGAGTGGAGGTCCAGGAGCTTTACAGAAATCATATGATAAACCTATTTGGCTTTGGCCCACTTTCACTTTGAAACGCATTCAAAAACTCACCCATAACCAAATAATTTGGTTTGCTCCTGCAAATTTTGATAGACCACTCTTTATTTCTCGAAACAGTATGTCATCACGGGTGATACAGGTTATTCATGATAGTATTCCATTTATGCCAATTAAAGGTGTAGGATTTTTATTTAAAAGACAATTTAAATTTTTAGTTAAAAGAACCCTTTCTCGTTTACCTTTTGTTACAACAGTATCACCACATTCTGCGAAACTTCTTCAAGGGCTTGTTAAAAAAAGAACAGCTCCATTGCATATAATTGGTGATGCCGTTGATTTAGAATTTGGCTGTCAGCCTAAGATCAAACAAGCTCGCGAACTAGTTTCGCGGAGAGAAAAATTTTTAGAACAGTTGGTTGACACAGTGGATAATGATAAGTTTCGCAATGTGATCAATAAATTTCTGAAAGAAAAATGGGTTCTTGGTGTTGGTAGAAATCAAAAATATAAATTCTGGGATCTTGCTGCGCAGGCAATTCAAAAAATAACTCCCGAAACGACAGGATTAGATGTTTGGTTTATTCGCATTGGTGCAGATAATAAAGAAATATCGAGTTATTTAAAAAGATGTGTTTCTAGAGAATGCGGTAAATTAATAGTTTTTGAAAGCCTTAAAACTATTATTTTGCCAGTTTTGACAGATAGTGAATTGGCTGAACTCTATCGTATTTCCGACCTCTTAGTACATCCATCAATAGCTGAGGGATTTGGTTTGCCCCCATTGGAAGCGGCACTCAGTGGCACACCCGTACTTTATCGAACATCTACTGCAGTTGATCTGCATTTTCCTCCAGGTATATTACCAAGTAATTATTGGCTCGGGAGTGATTCAAGTTCGCCTTCTATTTGGGTAAAACAAATTGAAAAACTATTACTTGATAAAAAAGATTCTGAATTTTATATTGGTTTGCAGAATGCAGATTCGACAAGAAAATATATTATTAAGAGATCACAAGGAAGAAGTTTTGAATGGAAAGAATCAGCAATTTCATTATTAGATTGGTTAATCCAAGGTTCAGATATTTTGAAAAAGATAAATAAAAAGCCTTCTATTCCAACATAGAAGAATAATTTTGGGGAAATAATGAAAACTGGAGTTTTGTTTTGGGGATTTAAAGATATAAATATTACAGCAGAGTGTGCTAAAAGGCTTAAAAAAGGAAACCATATTCGTGATGTGTATATACAAATCTCTACCCATGAAAAAACTGTGTCACTTCTGGATATATTTCCTGAAGAGATTATACGTTGTGAACATGAAGATTTAAATTCATTGCATGTATGGTTACAAAAAAATGATAAGAAAAATATTATCATAGTTATAGATTTTTGGTCTTTTTTATCTGTAAAAAACTTTTCTGATAAGTTAAACTATTTTAAAATTATTTTAAAAATGCCATTCCAGTTTGTTATTTATCTACCTAAGTTTTACCATGAGCTTAGTATAAGAAAGAAAAATAAGAAATTAAATTCTTTATTTGAAAAAACAAATGACTTATTTTCGAGAGTAAGAGCAATATATGAGTTATCTTTAAATAGCACATCATCTATCGCAATGCTTTCTTCTGCACCAACAATTTCGTTTTTAAATAGATTATGTAGGCAAGAATTTTTTTTGAAAAAAGAACTTGGGTTCATAACTTATGTGCCATATTTATTAAAGTATTATCCATCAAGTTTTTTAAGTAATAAAAAATTTATTGATGATTTGGTTACTAAAATATGTGAAATTAATGAAGGAATTCAGCTCTACAAAAATAGAGATTATGTTAGTAATTTTAAAAATGAAATTAATTCAGATATTTTGAATATGCATTATAAGGAAAATAAGAATAATAATAAACTATTTAATTTTGTTTTTACTTCTTCAATTGATAGCTTTTATAAAATTAAAACCAAAGAAGATTATAAAGTTCTTCTTTGGTGTATTTATTTAGGAATTATTGAATATAAATATAAATATTCAGATACTTCTATGGAAGATTCTAAAGACAGTGAATTAATATTCTCACGCATTTCTGTGTGAATCGTCTTTTCTTCGCATAAATGCAGGAGTTTCAAAGTCTGAATCATCGATTTCAATATCCGATAATTCTTTTGCAAGTTTTATTGCGCTTTCAGCAGTATCTTCTTGGGATATTTCTTCACTCTTTGATGATGTTGCTCCCATCACTTTTGCTTCGTGAGCACCACGATTTGCGTTTTGTTGATGGGATGCCATATCAAAGGTCCACTTAGTTAAATCTTCAAGTTCAGAACTTGAACTTTCTGTTTTATTTGTTGGACTTTGTGCTTGAGTTTGAAGATTATCATTGGATTGATTTTGTTTAGGTGTGTTCCAATTTAAATTTGTATGAGTCGATTCAGTCTTGTGAATTGGCTGATGGTGATGTTGAATTGGTTGTGTACTTCTTAAATCAGATTGAGGATTATTACGGAATCCAGAATTAATATTTACATGAGAATTATTTAATTCGTTTGCAGTTCTATTAATAAGTGGAGATTGTGCATTTACAGATGGATTGTTAGCAAAACTTGGTTGAGTATCTCTGCCAAACTGGGGTCTCGGAAAATGATTTGGTTGTGAATTTTGATTGAATTGATTTTGATTAAGAGGTTGTTGAGTATGATTTTGTACTTGACCTCTGACATCGTAAGGATTCACTGCAGGAATATTTTGCGCAAAATTATTTTGTGGGCGCTGAGAATTCATACCTGCAAAAGGTTGTTGCGGGATGCTTTGTTGAGGTTGACTACTCACACTGTTTTGCATGAACTGACCCTGCTGTTGAGGAATATTCGCAAATCCGTGAGCAGACTCGGGAAATGCAACGCGCGCTTGATCGAATCCAGTTGCAATCACTGTTACCCGAATTCTATCTTCCATAGCTTCATCGATCACAGCACCAAAAATAATGTTCGCATCTTCGTGTGCAGCTTCTTGAATAAGTGTCGAAGCTTCACTGATTTCATGCAGTGTCATAGTGCTTGTACCAGTGATATTAATGAGAATTCCTGTGGCACCTTCAATATCAATGTCTTCAAGTAAAGGTGAATTGATTGCTAAGCGTGCAGCTTCGGCGGCACGATTTGGACCTGTTGCATCGCCAATACCCATAAGTGCCATACCCATTTCAGACATAATTGTTTTTACATCTGCAAAGTCTACGTTCACTCTTCCAGGGATATTTATAATATCTGAAATACCTTTCACAGCATTTAATAAAACTTCATCAGCTAATTTAAAACCATCAAGCATAGACATTTCAGGAGAAGCAATACTTAACAACCTTTGATTTGGAATGGTTATCAGCGTATCCACGGATTGACGGAGAGACTGTATACCGTGTTCGGATTGTTGTTTTCTTCTTTTGCCTTCAAAGGTAAAAGGTTTTGTTACAACTCCTACAGTTAGGGCGCCTAATTCTCGAGCAACTTGAGCGATAATAGGAGCTGCTCCTGTTCCTGTTCCTCCTCCCATACCGCCAGTGACGAAAACCATATCTGCACCACTTAAAACCTCTTGGAGGATTGCTTTGTCTTCGAGCGCAGCATTGCGACCTGTTTCAGGGTTTGCTCCTGCACCGAGACCTTTAGTGAGTTCTCTGCCAAGTTGAATTTTGATTGGTGCAAGATTTGATTGCAGGGCTTGAACATCTGTGTTTGCCGCTATAAATTCAACGCCTGACAATCCGGATTCAATCATGGTATTCAGAGCATTTCCACCTCCTCCTCCCACGCCAATCACTTTAATTATTGCATTTGAAGAATATTTATTGCCTTTATCTGCTTTGTCACTCATTATATAAGTCCTCCGTCATTCTTAACTGTTAAAATATTATACATTATCGAGAAGCAAATGGTTCCTTTATTCGATGCCATATTTTTGTTGCGAATGAACTAATTCCAGATATTTCTTCGGTTTGTTGCAGTGAGTTATCCCCATGAACGGATGCAAATAAAGGCGATAATGTCCCAATACTTGATGCCCAAATAGGAGATTTGAGGCCTTCAATTGCTCCAATTATATTTGCAGGCATGCCTATTCTTGCATTTAGAGAGAATATTTCTTCAGTTGCAAGCGTCATACCGCTTAATAAAGCTCCACCACCCGATAAAACAATTCCTTTCGAAGTTCTTGCAATCAATCTTGATCTTCTCAAATCTGCATAAACGGTTTGTAAAATTTCACGAACTCTTGGTTCGATGACTTGATTAATTTCTTTACGCGTTACGTAGCGGATTGCATTTCCGTCTATGCTGCTAATTTCAATTTTTTCATTAATATCTTTTGAAGAAGTTTCAATTGCTTTGCCTATTTCTTTTTTTACTCTTTCTGCTTCAGCTTGTGTCGTTCTTAAGCCGATTGAAAGATCTTTTGTAATATGATGCGATCCAATTGGATATTCCTTAGAGTAAACAGGAATGTTTCCTAAGTAAACAGATGCATGTGTTAAATGTGCGCCAATAGAAAGGGAAATACAGCCAAATTCTTTTTCATCACGCGTAAGCACGCCTTCAGCAGCAGCAAGTGGCTCAAAAGCAAAACTTTGTACACGTACACCTGCATTGTTGCAGGAACGGACAATATTATGCAGATCGGCCTGAGGATAAAAAACCCTGTGATGCATAATCGAAAGAGTTGAACCTCTCATACCAATTGGATTTTGAATACCATGCTTCCCGTCTACCGAATACGAACTGGGAATCATATGAACAAAATCAAAACCCATAGGTGGTTTTTGATTACGCACAGCCATTGAGACTTTTTCCAAATCAGAAACACGTATTTCTTCACCTTTGATAGTACATGTTTCAACGTGATTATCGAATTGAGCGGCAGTTCCTGCGATGCATGCTCGAACGGCTTCTATTTCAATTCCAGATTGACGTTCAACTTCATCAATTGTTTCAAGTATTGAAGCTGTAACTGCATCGATACTTGAAACAACACCTTTTTTTATGGCTCCATTGTTTGCAATTCGAGCAGCACCAAGAATTTGAATTCGGTTTGATTCTTTTTCATAAAAAGGAAGATCATCATGACTCATTTGCAAATCTTTATTTTCATAACTCGCAGCAACAAGACTTGTGTGTGTTGAACCAAGTGAAAGAGAAATACAGATATTTTTATTTAAAGATGTTTTCATTTCAATTTAACTTTGCATGCAAAATGTTTAAAAAGCATTTTGTGAACGCGATCTCATTAAACTTACACAATGAGAAAAAAAAAGTCATTAGTTGAAATTAAAAAACACTAAAAGGATGGATTGAGATTTGATCCAAGAATCTTGAATGTAGCTTTATCTGAAAAGTCAAGATCAACTTCGCTTGGATAAATATTTTTATTTGAAAGCTCTATTAAGAGAATTTTAAGCTTATCCATTTTGTCTCTAATTTGGCCATCTCCAAGTAATGCATCAAATTCGATTAATCGACTGTTTATTAATTCTTCAGCATGCGGATCTTGCTTTTCAGATTTAAGTGTATTTGATTTTTTATTCTTTAACATTTGAATGTTTCTATTTATTTTTAAAGAAAAGCCAGACTGAGAGGACCATATGATTTTTGCTAGAGAATAACCAGAACCAACGTTTTGAATCTCGGAATTAATAAGACGTATTTGCTTAATTAACCAAGGAAAATTAACTGGTCCGCTGGTTTCAGTTCCTTTGATATCCGCTTGAAGTGATCTGTTTTTTTTCAGTTTATTATAAAAATTTTTAGAGTGCCAATTTATTTTTAACTCAGGGGCTTCAACTTTTAGAAGCGAAGCAAATTCTTCTTGGGGAGGATTTTTAGAAATAATTTTCATATTATTGCTAATTATATATCGTTCATTATTTTTTGCTTCTATTATCATCACAGGGATTTGCATTATTGCATTAATTTGTAGTTTTCCATCAAGGCCTAAACGTATCCAGTATTGATCAATAATATCAATTGAATTTAGGATGCTATCAACCGATTCTAAAAAGTGCGAACGCTTTTCTTTTTTCTTAAGTGAAATAGCTAATTCTTTGTTAATCAGAGAATATAGCTCAGTTGTAATTTTGCTATTATCTGTATTTATTTTCACACTATTTGGTAATATTGTCTCGCTATATATATTCACATAATAAATGCTGATTTTAATAATAATTGTAAATATTATTAAAATCGAAGAGATATAAGATAAACGTGGCCTTTTTTTTAGCAGTGAGTATGAAAATAAAATAAATTGGTTCGTTTTTAAATAGAATGCTTTAAAGAAATAAAATATTTTAGAAAGAAAAAAAGTTTTCTCTTGTTTCTTAATTCCTTTTCTATTGCGAGGTCCTGGTTTTTGAGCAATTAATAAATTAACTCGTCTTTGTTTTTTATTTCCATTCAAAACTCAGCTTCTCCATTATCATATGCCCTGCTTGCCTAACATTACCAGCACCTAAGGTTATCACAATTGCTCCATTTTCGGGAGATATATGATTTAATATATTTATTGCTGTTTCTGACGCTTCTTCTAATGAGTTGACTGAATATGTAGTTCCAGGAGTATTGTTAAAACTATTAATTTTAATTTGATGAGCGATATTTTCTTTACTAATTCCTTCAAGTGGAGACTCTCCAGCAGCATATATCGGAGTGACTATGACTCTGTCAGCATCTACAAAGCATTTGGCAAAGTCCTCCATTTGATATTTTAATCTAGAATATCTATGCGGTTGAAAAATAGCGATAATTTGTTTATCAGGAAAACTTTCTTTTGTTCCCTTTAAAACGGTTTCTATTTTTTTGGGGTTATGTGCATAATCATCAACAATAAGTATATTATTTATTTCAGCAAGAATTGAGAATCTATGTTGCACACCTTCAAAAGCGGAAATTGATTTACAGATTACATTCATGTTTAATTCAAGCAGAGATGCAACTGCAAATGTTGCCAAGGAATTTGTTAAGTTATAAAGACCGGGCATTTTTATTGTAACTTGTGGTTGATATTTGCCAAAAATAACTGGTGTAAATGTGGTATTCATTCCATCTGTTAGTTTATCAACTGCAGTTATATCTGCATCTTGTCTTAAACCATAAGTAATTATTTTACGTCTTATTTTTGGAAGTATCATCTGGACTATGGGATCGTCAATGCAAGCGCAAACTGCTCCATAAAATGGTACTTTATCTATAAAAGTTTCAAAAGCCTTTACGATATCATCTAGGTTACTATAATGGTCAAGATGATCTTTATCGATGTTTGTAATAATTGCAATTGTTGGTGTCAGTCGTAAAAAACTACCATCACTTTCATCAGCTTCAGCAACGAAAAGATCTCCTTTCCCAAGTTTTGCATTGCTTCCAAAAGAGTTCAATTTTCCACCAATAACAACTGTTGGATCTAGGCCAGCATGATGCAACGATGATGCTAAAATACTTGTTGTTGTTGTTTTTCCATGTGTACCAGCAACGATTACTCCATATTTCATCCGCATAAGTTCAGCGAGCATTTCGCTTCTGTGGATGATTGGAATTCTTAAATTCTGTGCTTCAATTATTTCTGGATTGTGTTTATTTATTGCGCTGCTTATAACAAGTACTTGAGAATGTGTGATATTATCAGCTTGATGTCCAATAAATATTCTTGCACCAAGTCCTTCTAATTTTTCGGTAATAGCCGTTTTTTTTATATCACTTCCTGATATTTTGTAACCAGAATTGATAAGCACTTCTGCAATTCCAGACATGCCACTTCCACCAATACCTACAAAATGGATTCTTTTTATTGCATTAAACATAATTTATATTGCCTTTTTTAATTGATTATTTTGTAAATAAATTCGTCTTGAAATTTGGGACATTAAACCAATTATGAAATAATTAGCGATTAATGCTGATCCGCCATTTGATATAAATGGTAAAGGAAGACCTTTTGTTGGTAAAGCTCCAGCTACAACACCCATATTAATTATTGTTGTAATGACTAACATGGAGAAAGCGCCAGTTGCCAGTAAGCGATCGCGATGTGTGCTTCCATAAATTACAAGTCTAAGAATCGCATAATATAAGACCGAATATAAGATGGCAAGAACGAGAATTCCTATAAAACCCATTTCTTCAGTGATAACTGCTAAAATGAAGTCAGTATGAGCTTCTGGTAGAAAGAAAAGTTTTTGCTGACTTTCTCCTATTCCACGGCCAAATAAACCACCATTAGCTACAGCTACGAAGCTTTGTATAACTTGAAAACCAGAACCCAGTGGATCTTTAAATGGATTTAAAAAGGTCATAACCCGTGCAATTCGATATGGTTCAAATAAAATAGCAGAGATTAAACCAAAAATAAGAATTCCAAAAATACCTGCAAAATATCTTTTTGGTAATCCGTTCATAAATAGAACTCCAAGACAACCAGTAACTACAACGACAGTAGTGCCAAGATCTTTTTGTGCAATAATAGCAATTGGTGCTAAAAGTAAGCAACCATACTCGATTAAGGGAGGATATTTTTTTGATTCAATATATTTATTATTTATATTCTCTTGTTTAGAAATTATCCATACCATATAGATTATAGAGAATACTCTTAAAAATTCAGAAGGCTGTATGGGCATTATTCCTAAATTTAACCACCGTGACGCTCCATAAACCTTACGGCCAATTCCTGGTAAATGTGTAGCAAAAGTCATTGTCACGAGTATAAAAAATAAATATTTAATAAATTTATAATATAATTCAAAGGGGATCATAGCACCAGCAAATGCTGCTAATAATGAAGGTAACAGAAAAAATGCTTGTTTTTTAGCGAAATAAAATTCGGTTCCATAATGCTGTGCAGAATATACTGATGATGCGCTATAAACAAAGAGAATTCCAAATCCAGTTAATGCTATGACCGGAACCCATAAGACGTTTCCCCCATATGTTATCCAAGTGCTTGGTTTTGAATTATCAAGAATGTTTTCTAATTTATTAGAATCACTTTCTATCTCTTTCGATGTGTTCGTTTTCTCAGATGAAGTCACTTTTTATTTTCCTTTAAACAAGAAAAAGCCCATTCGCGAAAAACATTTCCTCTATGTTCAAAGTTTCTAAACTCATCAAAGCTGCTACATGCAGGTGAGAGTAATATTATATCACCGTCTTTTGCTTCATTTAAAGCAAGATCTGCTGCAGCAAGCATATTTTCAGAGCTTGGAGAAATTTTATTCTTATATGTTTTTAAATCGTGCTGGATATTTTCTGAAGCTTTACCAAATGGATATATCTTTAGCAAATTTTGTTTAAAATATATTCCGATTGGTAAATAATTATCACCCTTAGGCATGCCTCCAAGTAAAAGATGTATTGGTCTTTGAAAAGCTTTTAAAGCAACAAGAGTGCTTTCAACATTGGTAGATTTTGAATCATTAATAACTAAAATTTCTTTCTCATTACCATTCGAGTCTATAAATTTTTCAAGTTTAGGTGAAATATATTCAAGTCTATGTTGTAAATGACTGTATTCTGTTGTTTCTAATTCCCATTGAGATAAAATAATATTATCATCAACACCTAAATGCATAGCCATTATGCTTGCGCATAATATATTAATCATGTTGTGTTCGCCAGGTAAACATGGATTTCTTATTTCCCAAGTTTTAGTTGAGTTTTTTAGTTTTAGAAATACATGTATGGAACTGTCTTTATTGTCATATTTTGCATAGGCAGATTCAAATTCATTTTCAGACATCAATTCACTTACAGAAAGTTTTTTTAAATCATGATAGATTGCGTAGGGTAATATTTTTCCAAATGAAATTTGATTGCGAATATCATATTCTCTTCGGGCTTTAATGGGTGAATTTAAAATATTATCAAATTGTTTTTGATTGCTTGATTCAATAAGAATTATTCTTGCTCTAGGTAGACTGAGCCCCATATTGACAGCAGTTTTTATAACATTTCTATCAATTATAGCTATACCAGAGTCATGAGTTAGTAAAATTAATCTCCACTTTGCTTTTATATATTCATCAATATTTTCATAGCGACCTAAGTGATCATTTTGTATATTTAAAAAAACCGTGCACATGGGGTGCATGGAATAAGTGGTTTCTAACTGATAGCTACTCAATTCAACAGATAGTATTTCAACTGAAAGATTGTCATATATAGCTTGCGACATTGATGTGCCAATATTCCCGCAAGAAATTGATTTGTATTCAGCTCTTTCAAATAATTGAGCGGCATAGTGCGTGGTAGTACTTTTGCCATTTGTTCCAGTAATTCCTAAAATTATACAATTTTCAGGAAGAAACCAAGATGCAACTTCGATTTCACTTACTATTGGAATATTATTTTTCTTACAAGCAATAGAGATTTCTTTACTTAAAGGAATACCAGGAGATATCACAAGAATATCGCAATTATTTTTGATTTTTTCAATTGAGTGAAATCCATATTCATATGGAATTTGCTGTGATATTAATTCATTTTCAATATTTTTAGAAATCAAATTTTCTTCAGTTACAAAAACATTTGCTCCATGTTTTTTTAAAATTTTAGCTGCAGCAATCCCGCTTTTAGCTGCTCCAGCAATATAAAAATGTACGCCTTCAACTTTTGGTCTATGTGCCATAAAATTTTATAACCTTTAACGTAACTTTAAAGTCAAAATACTAAGGAGAGCAAGAATAAAACTAATTATCCAAATTCTCACAGTTATTTTTTGTTCAGGCCAGCCTTTTTTTTGATAATGATGATGAACTGGTGCCATGCGAAACACTCTTTTTCCTCTTGTTTTAAAAGATGCAACTTGGATAATAACACTTAAAGCTTCTGCAACAAAAACACCACCCATTAAAACAAGAAGTATTTCGTGACCTGTTATCACTGCAACTGTTCCAAGAATTCCTCCAAGAGCGAGTGCTCCTGAATCTCCCATAAATATTTGAGCAGGAAAAGTATTGTACCAAAGGAATCCAATAGAAGATCCAATAAGACCAGAAAGAAAAATACTTATTTCGCCAGATCCAGCAATTGAATGATAATAAAGATATTTAGAAATTACGACATTTCCAGTAACGTAACTTAAGATTGTCAAAGTTAAAGCGCAAGTGATAACTGGACCAATAGCTAATCCATCCAAACCATCAGTTAAGTTAACCGCATTACTTGATCCAACAATAACAATGATTGCAAACGGCGCATAAAGAATTCCCATTTGAATAACCATGTTTTTCAGAAATGGAATATTAACGAATGTTGGATTCATTGAAATTGATTTTGGATTTACTAAATGACCTGCTGCCCAAAGATGCCATGCAATTGCAATGCCTCCGAAAAATAACAAACCAAGCATTTTCTTTTTGCTAGACAGTCCATCTGTATTTTTTTTTGTAATTTTTAAATAATCATCTAAGAAACCGATAAAACCAAAACCAACGCTGATTATAAAAAGTGTAATAAAATGTCGATTTGTTGGGTCCATCCATAAGAGAGCGCTAAAAAGAGTAGCAAATATTATAACAATGCCCCCCATTGTGGGAGTCCCTTTCTTTTGCATTTGCTCTTCAAGGCCAAGCTCCCGAATTGGTTGACCAGCTTTGAGTGATCTTAGTATTTTTATCGCTTTCGGGTATAAAATCATTGAAATAATAATACTCGTGATGAGGGCAAGAATCGCTCGGCTTGATAGATAAGAAAAGGCTTTAAGACCAGAGAATTTCGGGCTTAGCAGTATCAGTTTATTTATAAGTATATAGATCATTCTTACTTTTTCTCCTTAGATAAAACAGATCTTGCTATGAGAGCATCTGAAAAGGGATGCTTTGTTTCGCCTATAATTTGATAATCTTCATGTCCTTTACCTGCAACTAGGATCAGATCATTTGCGTTCCCTTTTTGTATGGCAGATTCAATTGCACTTTTTCTATCAATTATTTTTAAACATTTTGCTTTATCTAAAACACCAACGAATATTTCATCGACAATTTTTTCTGGATTTTCTGTGCGAGGATTGTCTGAAGTTATTATAGTCACATCAGATAGTTCAGATGATATTTTACCCATTAATGGTCTTTTGCTTTTATCGCGATCACCACCGCAACCAAAGACTGTTATTAGTCTCCCTTTATTTTCGGACTTTAATATATTTTTACAAACTAATATTGCTTTTTCTAATGCATCAGGAGTGTGTGCATAATCAATCAAAACAGTTGGCAAATTATTGTTTAACTTGTCATTTTCAGCATGAATAACTTCAAGTCTACCAGGGATATTTTTAATATTTTTTAGAGAAGAAATTATTTCATTAGGATCATAATTAAAAGATATTGCACATGCAATAGAACAAAGTATATTTTCAAATTGGAAATCACCAATAAGTGGGCAATAAAACTTAATTTCTATGGTTTTATTCATAAAATCGGATTGCAGACAGAATGTACCAGAAATTCCATTTAAAGATGACTTTTTATCCTTGAAATAAAGGTAATATGTTTTATTAAAATGATTTTTATAAGAATTTATAAATGAGTCGCATAATAAAGAATTTCCTACACCAATTAAAGTTCTTTTTTTATTAAAAGAACTTTCTACAAAAGAATTCCAATTATCATTATGAGTGCAAATCACTGCTGTTCCATCTACTTTTAAAAATTGAGAAAATAATTTTTCTTTTGATTCTTTATAATCAAGCATTGTTTTATGATAATCAAGATGATCTTGTGTTAAGTTTGTAAAAACAGCAGTATCGACTTTCCAATTGCCTAGTCTATTTTCTTTCAATCCATGTGAAGTTGTTTCCATTATAATTTTATTAATGTTTTTTTTGTCTATAACATTGATTATACTTAATAATGTTGGATAGTCAGGTGTTGTCACATGGGAGCCAGCTAATGATTCTTCACCAATTTGCATGCCAAGCGTGCCAATTTTTAAAACCTCTTCATGGGACAAGTGCTCGATTATTTGTCCTGTTATTTGAGTGACAGATGTTTTGCCATTTGTTCCTGTAATTCCTATTGTTTGGAATTTATTATTGTCAATTTTGTAAGCATATTCTATGATATAATTGATAGCTAATTCGACATTATTAACTGCAATAAAGTGAGGATTAGATAAAATGGATTCCACCCATTCATTTGTTTTATTTAAGCTTTCTTTTAATTCATAAATAAATTTTGGATTTCCAATAAATATATTACCTGATTCTAAGATTTTTTCTGCAAATATATTTCCATTAAATCGATTTCCTCTTCTAGCTATATATATAAAATGTGGTTCTCGTGAAAGAGGTTGAATTTTAAGTTGGTTTTCTGCATCTGCTGAATTTAAGAATATATCGCATTGAGATTTATTTATAAAATCTGTTTTATTGGATAATAAAATATCCTTTAACTCTTTAATCATAAAAATATCATACATGCTTATTTTAGGGTGCGTTAATTTAAATTTTACGGACATTCTTTTAACGTTCCTTTTTAGGATTTTCTGAAAGTTGAAGCGCGGAAACCTGTGCTGTTTTATGAAAGCTCTGAGATGAGCTCTTTGCTTTATATTTTTTGAGATAAGCATTTTCATAAGGTTTTACGTTAAATATACCTTGTGCGTTTAGATAATGAACTGTTTTTTTCCCAATATCTGCAAACACGGGTCCAGCAAGAGGACCGCCATAAGCAGGGCGAATGCTAGCTTCATCAATTACAACAACAATAGCAAGCTTTGGGTCATTTGCTGGAATAATTCCTTCAAATACCGCTGTTCTTCCTGAATAGGAGCGATCTTTATTTGACCATATTTGTGCTGTGCCTGTTTTTCCTGCAACTAAAAGGCCAGGTATGCGAGCAGGAGAGCCTGTTCCACCATTTTCTTCAACGACAGACTGCATCATTTGAGAAATCAATTTACTTGTTTCTGGTTTAATATATTCTAATGGAGGGGATTCTTGATTTATTTGTTTGACTTCATCAACTGCAAGTAAATTAACTCCATGGTCTTTTCCTCCTCCAACGATGATCGATAGTGCATGAGCCAATTGCAAAGGAGAAATGGCAAATCCTTGACCAAAAGCCATATTTGCAAAATTCATTTCTCTCCAATTTTCCGTCTTTTTTATTCTTCCACCCCATTCGCCAGGTAAGCCTGTTCCGGGTTGGCGCCCGAAACCAATTTTCATAAGAGCGTCGTAAAAATTTTCTCTCCCCATTTTTTGCACAACTTTATATGCGCCGATGTTGCTGCTCACTTTTAATATTTCTTCTGGAGTTAGCCAACCGTGGGGATGGGTATCATGAATATATCCACCAGGAAGAGCCATCTTTCCATTTTCTGCATATATTTTTGATTCTGCATTTATAACCCCTAAGTCGAGTGCTTTTGCAATCCACATAGGTTTAACGACTGAGCCGAGTTCAATGGCATCCATGATGGCACGAAAGCGTCTTGCTTGTGGATCATTATCTGGAGGAGAATTTAAATCATAGGTAGGGTGACTTGCGATTGCTAAGAGTTCACCTGTTTTAACATCCATGACGATAGCAGAGCCCCCTTTCGCTTTGGCTTTAATCACTCCTTCTCTTAACGCATTTTGGGCAAATTCTTGGATTGAAATATCAATAGAAAGTTTTAATACTTTACTGTTCGATTCGGGTTTCGATGCATTATTTGGGGTAATCATCACAAGTCTACCACGCGCGTCTCGCATGACTTCTATTTTCGTTGGTTTTATATTTAGACGAGAGTTGTATATTTTTTCGATGCCTTCAAGACCATTTCCTTCTGTCCCCACAAAACCAATCAATTGTGCTGCCAATTCTTTTTCAGGATAAAAGCGTTTAGGTTCATCAACAATACCAATAAAATCTTGCCATTTTTTAAGTGAACCCATTTTATTAAATTCACTCAAGCTCATTTGTCTTTTTAACCAAATAAAATTTCTTTTATCATGAGAGTAATTATAGAGTTTTTCAACTGGTATATTGATTTGTTTTGCTACTTTTTCAATAATTTCAACTTCCGAGGGCATTTTTTTAGTCAGCAAAAAAATGCTCGGTCTTGAAACGCTGACAGCTAATATTTTACCGTTTCTATCAGTAATTGTAGCTCTTGGTTTAGCTAAAGTCAGTACAGTTTCAAATTGTTTTGTGCCCGTTTCAACAAGTTTATTTCTGAGTGATGTTGGAATGAATGTGATCCAAGCATAGCGAATAAGGATTAAAATTAAAAAAGCGCTGCTTATAAGGCCCATAGCATAAGCGCGTATTCGATAATTTGGAATATTATATACTTTGTTGGGGTTTTTAAAGATTTTAAATTTAACAAACAAACTTCTGTCATTTTCAGATTTATTTGCCACTTTATTTACCTACTGAGTTAATGCAACGTTTGTTCCATTCTCATAACACGTTTTGGGTCAGGTAATATATATTTTGGTCTGCCTGATTTGTCTTTTAATGAGAGCAAATTGTCTCGCACCGTTCTTTCCGTTGCTGCAAGCTCGGATTGCAGTTCAACTTGGCGTTGACGCAAAGACTTTTCCTTTGTTTTCAAGGAAGCAATTTCATAGCCAACAGAATATGTTTTTGATCTCATTGTAATAACAACGACCCCAACAATAATGGTTAGAAAGATTATTGCAATTATTGCATCGAATTGTTTGAATAATTTTAACATAAATTAAGACCCTTTGTCTAAGCAAAACTCAAAACAACGCAATCTTGCCGAACGAGAGCGATTATTTCTATGACACTCCTCTTCTGAAGCAACGGTTCCTCCGCGCGGGACTTCTTTTCCAAATCCTTTGGAATGATTTTCTTCTAAATGAAGCATGAGATGCAAGGGGATATTGTGTTCTTTTTTTTCATCCATTTTGTCTTTTGAATTTTTGCCTTTTTGCCAATTTCTCATTGCATGTTTAACTATTCTATCCTCTAGGGAGTGGAACGATATAAAACCTGCTTTTCCATTTGGGTGAATGATTTTAGGAAGATCTTGAAGTAATTTTTCGATAGATGCAAGTTCATTATTGACTTCTATACGCAGCGCTTGAAAAGTTCTTGTTGCAGGATGTGCTTTTCCTTTGGGATATGCCAATACTCTTTTAATATATTCAGCAAATTCAATGGTATTTGCAATTTGTAGTTTACCGATTTTTCTATCTTGGACAATTGCTTTAGCGAGTTTGCGGGCTTTAGGCTCTTCGCCATAATCAAAGAAAATTCGAGTCAATTCTTTCTCTGAATAATTATTGAGAATATCAAGAGCACTCAGGTTTTCATGAGGGTTCATTCGCATATCTATAGGCCCTTCATTAAGAAAAGAAAAGCCTCTTTCTGCCCAATCGAGTTGTGGGGAGCTCACGCCAAAGTCTGCAAATAAGCCATGAATTTTTTTTCCAGGGAAATTGGACTCAATTATGGAGCACAATTCGCCAAAATTTTCATTAAAAATAAAAAAATCAAACTGAGGATACTTATTTTTATAATCAGTTAAGATGGATTTTGCATGTGCTATAGCTGCTTCATCTCTATCAAAAGCAATTAAAGTTAAAGAATATTGCATAAATAAGTTTTTTTTAGCAAAAGTTTCAACTAATTGGCAGGAATGCCCCCCGCCACCAAGAGTGCAGTCAACAAATACAAGATTCTTTGAATCTGTGTTATTGAGAGATTGCAGTAGAATTTCGCTAGGAAAAACTTGGTCTATTGTTTCTGATTTAAGTACTGTGGTGTGATGAAACTCTTGATTCAATGAAGACCTCTTTTTTTACTATCATAGGTATTTATGTGGTGCTTGACTTTTAGCATATTGTCAAAAGCGTGGCACTCTCTTTTGTGCCTAAAGCATTCAACTTCATTTTAGCAAGTCCGATAATGAACAAGCATAAAAAGATCACTGCTTAAGGAATAAATGTGCCATGAAGAAATATAATATGCAAAAAATGAATTCATTTTATAAGACGATAAAAATGCTTATATTGTGCATATTTTTTAGCATGGCTTTCTTTGGCTGTATATCATCGAAGCAAGACACACAAGATAATCCCGCACAGAATATTGATAACTCTCAAAGTAAAAATAGTACGGGTGAAATATTAGAATACGCAGAAGGACTCGTGCCGCCACCAAGCCAAAATATAGTTTTAGCTTATTATGTGCAAGCAGGAGATAACTTAGCAATTATTGCAAAAAAGATATATGGTGATAAAAGAGAATGGTTGAAATTAGCAGAACTTAATAATCTCGTTGATCCTCATAAAATTTATGCAGGAGATGTAATATATTATTCTTTGACAGTAAAAACAAAAGCATTTTCTGAAACGTATGAAGGCGCTCCGAAGGCGAAAATTATTGTTAAAAAGGGCGATACTCTTACTCAC
The DNA here is from genome assembly GCF_014281055.1 of Fluviispira vulneris. Taxonomy (NCBI): domain Bacteria; kingdom Pseudomonadati; phylum Bdellovibrionota; class Oligoflexia; order Silvanigrellales; family Silvanigrellaceae; genus Fluviispira; species Fluviispira vulneris. The sequence continues at coordinate 283,194 of NZ_JACRSE010000003.1, forward strand.
ATTTCAAAAGCTGTTTTTGGAAAATCAAAAGATTGGCGTGTCCTTTGGAAAGAAAATCCACATATAGTTAATCCTGATAAATTAAAAGTGGGTGATGTAATTTATTTTAGACCAAAAGCTTTAACAGCAGAGGCAAGCTCTTTTTCAAGTTCAGTAGTTGAAAATAAAAATGAAAATATACCTCCTCCTCAGACAGACAATAATAATTCAGAAGAAAAAAGTGATTCATTGCAAAGCAAAGCGGAGAATAAAACGGAATTATAAAAAATTTTCTGAGTGTTATTTTGCAGAAACATGAATTATAAAATTATTATCTGTTTCAGACTTCTCAAATAAATTTAATGGAATATACATACTTCTGTTATTGATATTTAAATCTCTAAAACAAATAATTATTTTCTGATATAACAGTTCTTCATAAAATGTATAGTTAGGGTGTTCATTTGCGAATTGTTCAATAAGATCTTTTAATTTTTTAGGGATATTTTCTGAATAATTAATTATTAAATCACTATCATCAGAATTGTTTTTTAAATTAAAATATTTAATACATTCAAAATACTGCTTCGGTGTTCCTATATCAAACCAATAGTTATTATTAGGAAATTCCATATGAGCAATTTTGTAATTATTTTGCAATATTTTTCTATAAAATAAATCAATACTTGATTTTTTTTCGATAAAAGAATTTATAAGAATTTTGTGACTAATTATCTGGTGGGTCGTAAATATTCTTGGAATTTTATCTTCATTTGATTGAAAATTTTCACCAAAACCAATTACATATTTTAAATCTTTCGTAACCCAAGTGGCATCTTTTCTAAAATAATTTAGTTCTTTAGTGCACATAAGAGCAAGCTCTTCAGACTCTTTATTCTCCCATTTATATATCATTTCTGTAAGTGGAAATTGTGCTGCTATATCTCCTGATACAACAATAATGTCTTTATCTGAATTTGCAGGATCTTCATTTTTGAGTGAATGAAATATGCGAGAAATACCTCCACCAGTCTCAAGAATTTCTTCTTCATGCCAGAAGATTATTCGAGCAGGATCATATCCTTTTTTAATTGCAGAACTTGTAAGTTCTTTCTGAGTATCAAAAGCCAAATAATGTGTATTACAATGAACTTTCTCAAATCCAGCTTTAAGGAAAATTTCTATACTTAAAAATGCGACAGGAGTGTCTAATACAGGACAAATTACTTTTGGCAAATATTGGGTTAAAGGCTTTAGGCGAGTCCCAAAACCTGCGCATAAAACAACTGGTATATATTTTGAAGTGTCAATTTTTTCTAGCATTTTACCTGTCTGTGATATGTTTATGGATTAACATATCTAATTTCTCTGAAAATTCGCCTTTATAAAGATTATCAATTAATTTAAAGAGGTGTGGTAACATCATTTTCAAATTTGTTTCTTCATGTATTTGTGCGAATTCAGAATTCAGAATTTCCAATGTTTGTTTTACGTATTTTAAATAATTACATTTTCCTTTTTTTGTTGCAAGATAACCAAAGCTTCCAATAGCTTTGATATTTCTTTGGAGACCCATTAGTAATACTTCTAAATTAAAATCACTTTCAGATATAATTTTTTTATTGCATTTTTTTCTAGCTATGTTTAATTCTGTTAAAAAATATGCAAATAATTCTTTTCTAGTTTCCCAAGTTATTTTTACATAACTATCCCGAACTAAACTAACGACATCGTAAGAATGTGGACCCATACGAGCATCCTGGAAATCTATCCAATAAATTTTATCATCCTTAATCATTATATTTCGGACATGATAATCTCTATGGCATAGAACTTTTTCACAATTATCTAAGCGATTTGATAGTAATCTCATGTCTTCAAATATGCCAGAATAAATTTCATTTTCTTCTGAAATACTGAGTTGCATAAAACCATTTAGAAAATGGGTTACAAAAAAATTAAGTTCGTAATATAATTTTTCGAAGTCAAAAAATCTTTGGATAGCAGGGTGATCAATTTTAACAATTGGGTATTGAGCTTTTATTAAAAGTTTAAGAGAGTCTTTATAATACCGAATAACATTTTCACATTTTGGATTATTAATATCGAGTATTTCTTCTTTAAGTGCTGAACTTAAAAATGTATCTCCTAAATCTTCTGTCCAAATACAAGCATTTGTTTCATCAATTTCAACAATTTTTGGGATTGGGAGTTCCATTTTGCTTAGAGCATTGTGCATTCCGATCCAGCTTATGGGATCACCGCCATATCCTCCTTCCCATTTGGGAAATTGCATGCAAATTAAACTTTTTGGGTCGTTTAAAAGGCGAAAAAACTTACGGTCACTTGCATCCCCTGCTATGAGAATCAGTGTTGGCTCTTGGGTGCTGATATCTTGATCAGAATTTATTATTTTAAAATCATGAATTCTTAGCATGAGTTGATCCGATTCCATGTCGATTGAAAGAATTCCATTCATTTTCATTCCCTTAGCATCAAAAGTCATCTTTTGAACTCTGAGCGTGTTCGTTTTCTCAAGTGATGCGCAATTATAATTGTGGTATAGAGGTGTGTATTTCGTCAACCCTAACGAAAGGTTTTAGTGTGAAAACCATTTCAGTGCGTGGAGCGCAAGAGCATAATCTTAAAAATATTGATATAGACATTCCTAAAAACTCACTCGTAGTATTTACAGGAGTGAGTGGATCAGGCAAAAGCAGTTTAGTCTTTGATACTGTCTATGCAGAAGCTTTTCGCCGTTTTACAGACTCGAGTCAAGCCTCATTTTATGTTATGGGTAGCTCTCAATTTGCAAAAATGTCGCGCCCGCGTTTTCGTTCAATTATGGGTTTACCACCTGCGTTAGGTCTTTCTCAGCGACAAGGTGTGGCAGGCAAGATTTCTACAGTTGGGACCATTTCTGGAGTCTCCGATTTATTTCGGGTTTATTTTGCTGCTTTCGGGGATTTTTATTGTCGCAAATGCGATATTCCATTAAAAGCCTTTTCATTTAATGAAATTTCGAAAAAAATATTAGAAGAATTTGATCAAAAAAAGATAATGTTAATTGCTTCTATTGCTGAAAAAAGAAAAGGACTTTTTAAAACAGAAATTGAAAAATTTAGAGAGCTTGGATTTTCTAAATTAAGAATTAATGGTGAGATTTTTGATTTACAAGATGAAAAAGTTAAAATAAATATAGACGCAAAAAAACTGAATACAATTGATATAATAATAGATTTTCTCATTATAAATAATGAGAAAAAACAGAGAATTGAACGTTCTATATTCCAAGCTCTTGAGTATGGTAAAGGAATTTTAAAAGTCGAAATCGGAAATAAATATTATATTTTTAATACCAAATCGAGATGTCCACAATGTGGTGAAAGTTCTCCAAAAATTGATCCAAGATACTTTAGTCATTCATCAATTGGTCAATGCGAAAAATGTGAAGGCGAGGGAAGTGAAGAAGAAGGTCTCCCTGCAGATTTATTTCCTTGTAAAATATGTAACGGTACTCGATTAACTCCAATTAGACCAATCGTTAGAATTTTAAGAAAAACTTATGAAGAAATTCATTTAATGAATATGAATAAACTATTTGATTTTGTAGATACTGATTTAAGATATATCTCGCAAGGTGATAAATCAAAAGAAAAGATATTCTCTGAAATATTTCGTTCTATAAAGAGTATAAAAAAAGTTGGCTTAAATCATCTGATATTAAATCGTGCGGGTGCATCGTTGTCACCCGGAGACCTGCAGCGCTTACGACTTGCTTCAATGATTTCAAATAAATTATCAGGAGTTATGTATGCAGTTGATGAACCATGCCAAGGATTAACTGCTGAAGAAGTAAAGAAAATCACATTTATTTTTAAAGAGCTAATAAAAGATGGCGCAAGCATACTCGCCGTTGAGCATCACCCAACTTTTCTCTCTGAATGTGAGATCTTATTTTTAATGGGCCCGGGCGCAGGTGTGCATGGTGGACAAATTGTTGCCAAAACCACTGACCACGTGCATTTAAAGGACCTTCTTGCCAAGCAGCAATTGCAAAAAGTTGTGCCCAAGATTGAAGTTCCAACATCAATGCCGGTGAAAATAAAAAAGCCAAATAAAAAGAGTTCAAAATTGGAGGATAGTGCTGTTTCATTGGAATACACTCCTAATAACCAAGAAATAGGCTATATTTCTTTCTCGGATATTTCTCTTCGTAACTTAAAAATGCAGGATATAACTATTCAGCAAAGGAGCATTACGGTTCTTCGTGGAGAGTCAGGTAGAGGGAAATCCTCATTTTTAGATTTATGTTTACTGCCAGCGCTCTCTGCTTTGGGTGGGAAAGGCTTAGAAGAAGACTTAACGAACATCGCTCAGTATGGGATATTTTCTAAGGTTCTTAACAAAAATATATTAGTAAATATAATTGGTTACGTGAAGCCCGGAAGTATGACACGCAGCTCTCGGAGAAGCGTTGCATCAGCTTTAGAAGTTATTAATCCGCTTAGAGACATTTTTGCAAAACTGCCCGCAAGTCAGGTTATGGGTTTAACAGAAAGTCATTTTTCTTGGAATTCTAAGCTCGGTAGGTGCGATAAGTGCGAGGGAAGGGGATATATTGAGCTTCCACAAAAATATGCTCAGTCGGTTCGAGTTGAATGTGAATTGTGTCTTGGGGCTAAATTAAATTCACGGAGTCTGCTTCCGAGGTTTAAAGGTGCAAACCTTGCTGATATTATGAATTACACCCTAGAGCAAACTTTAGAAGTTTTTGAAAATCATAAACATATAGCCAGTAAAGTCTCGCGTGCCTGCCAATTTGGTCTTGGCTATATCCAGCTTGGTCAAGGGATGGACTCTTTAAGTGGAGGGGAATTGCAGCGATTGAATTTAACTTTAGAGCTTAAAAGAGCAAGTCTTGAAGGGGCATGGTTCATTTTAACACATCCAAGTACAGGACTGCATGGACCAGATATACAAATATTAGGTAATCTAATGAAAGTTATGACAGAACGTGGCGCAACATTTGTTTTAATTGAAAATCGTGAAGAGTTTTCAAACTTTGCAGATAATATTATTGAGTTTTGAAAATTTGTTTGAAAGAATTGCCTAGAATTATTTTCATTGATCCAATTTTTTGCTATCACTCATTTATTATTTCTAATATATCTCCGAAATCATTTTAAATAAAGCATTAGAAATGTTTTTTCGGGGGATTTATGCAAAAAAACGGTATGAATTTTAGTATCCGTTATTTAGAAAACCAATCAAATTCTTTCTGGCGAGAAATAAATCCTACTGCAAAATCTTGTTTAAGTCTGAAAAGATTATTAGAAGTGTATGCAGCTAAAGAAGAATGGGAACAAGTTATAAATTTATCTTCAAGAGCAGTATTGCATTTAAGTAAAAATTACGATCGAGCAGATTTTTACCATATTTGGATGTGTGCTTTAAATGAAACATTCGATAACAAATCATTAATAGAATTGGGTAAACACCTTATTAGGATGAGAAATCTCCATCCAGTTTTTATTGCATTAGCATTGATAGCATTTCAATTTGCAGAGTGCTGGAAAACTTCTGAAAAATTGTTCAATTATCTAAAAAGAAATAAAGGAATTCATAATAGATTTGCTTTTGAAGCCTGTGGTATTTATTTAGTAAATAGATCTGATAAATTGGAACTTCAAAAAGGATTAAACTTATTAAAAAAGACATGTCTTGAGAAAAATGCAAGTTATTTTAGTTGGCGTAATTATTTAAGATGTCTTTCACAAAAAGATAAAGAAGGAGATATGTCTTGGACATATAATGCAATGCATTTAAGATATCCTTTTGCACAAGAGCCTTATGTCGTAGCTAGCTTAATTGCGATTGAAGAGAAAAATTGGGAAGAAGCTATGCGGTTACTCAAACAATTGATAATTGATAATCCAAATAATTTGAATGCAATTTTAGCCTTAACGCAATGTCAAGAAGAACTTGGAAATTATTCAGAAGCTCTAAATTTATTAGTTAAGAATAATGATAAGTTTCAAGCTCATAATTATGATTATTATTATTTATTGGGACATATTTTAAGGAAAATAATAGAAAAAGATTTTGATGAAGATTTGAAAAAAATGTCATTAAATTATCTGGAAAAAAGCTTATTTATCGCAAATTCTTTGCACTTTCCTATAAATGCTATTATGAAGGAAATCAAGGAAATCCAATTTATTGGAAGAGAGCGTGAAAATATTCTTGAAGAAGAACTATATGAAACAAATAATTTTAGTAATTTACAAATGAGTAGTGAGAATGCAGAGTCTGAAAATAAATTTTCAGACAGGAAAGTTGGTTGAGAATAAATTATAGTTTTAAATAATTCAGTTTTTCAAGGTAATTTGATCCCATGTCATTGCATTAAAAAAATTATAAGTCATATAGAACTCGCCAGATTCTCCTATTCTCTGGCCCCATGAATTGCGGATTTTAATTAATTTTTGCTTATCATCATAGCCATAAGCAATGACTTCATGACCAATACCATTAAGGGAGCAGTAGTTTCTAGAGTTTCCTTGATAACAAGCCCACAAACCTCCTCTATAACTTTTCTCTCCAACTTTGACATTAAAACCATCTACTTGAGGAATATTTACGCCTAATAAGACTCGATATCCTTTGTCTATAGCACCTCTCAATGCTTCTATATTGCCTCTATTTTCATAGAACCAGGTCATATTTTCAGAAAATCTTTTATCACTGACATTTCTATATTTTTGAGGACTGACAACCTGTCTGCTATTAGGATAAGTTGAACCGAAACATTTACCTTTTTCAATATAACCATTTTTCCATATCATGTTTAAAACAATTTTAGCAAAAGTACCATTCCATAGATTCATATTTAAGCCCCTAGCTAATGCAAGAGCGCATTGTTGATCGATATAATCACCAAGATTATCTTTTGCATCCAGAGCCGCAGTAACAGCAAAGGTAACACAAGTTCCATCGGCCCCTTGATTAAGGACAGGTACATTATTCATGCTGAGATCAATTGCTCCTTGTGAGTTGGCAAATGGTATAATTCCTTGCCTATAATCAATTTCACCACCCATTTTTTGCATTTCAATATTTGCTTGCTTATTTTTTTCGATCATAGCTTGAGTTGGTGTTATTTTAAGAAATTTATATTTTTTGGTTTCTTCTGGAATGATGACAATTTTATCTGGGGATAGAATAACTTCTTTATCAAATTTCAACTCAAGTTCTTGGATACCATCTATTGTAACGAATTCAGAATAATCTTCTTGACCGTATGAATTAGAACACACAAAAAAGATCACTGAAAAAATAAAAATAAAATTTATTTTTCTAAACATAGGTGTCTCCTTGCTCTGGTTAGAATTTTAAAATACAGAAGCAATTTCAACTATTCCCTCCTTTCTAGAATAAAATTATTAATTTTTGTTACTATAATAAAGTAACAAAAAAAATATTATTACTAATATAATAGTATAAGAAAAAATTTAAAAATCAAATATTTTAAATTTTTTTATTTATTATTTTGTTAAAAAATATAAAAACTTATATTAATATAGAATATTCTCATGTTTTATATATTTGACTGTGATTTGATTTGCATAAAATATTTGAATTTATATAAAAAAAATCTTTATTATAAATTTATTTTTAATATCTTTTTTAAGAGAGTTAAAAAAATATCAGATACTTAATATAGACCTTTTATAAAATGCTTAAATTTGTGCCCAGTTGCTCTTTCCCATGCGATAATACCACTCAAAGTAGAGGATATAACACCTTGACCAGGGAAAACACAATCTCCGATAAGATACAGTGTTGATTTATTATTGTAATGATAAATCATTGAAGGAGTAGGTTTAAATAGAAAGTTTTTAAAATTTGCAATGAGTCCTCCGACTTGACCTCTATTTCTCAGTGTATATTTTTCAAACGTAAATGGAGTAGCAATCTCACAATCTATTATTTGCAAATTTACTGCGTTTTCGATTCTTTTTTTTAACTGCTCTAAGTAAATAGTTTTCTTAGTTGGTTTAAATAAACTGATTTCAATATGAACTGTTGCAGTAAAGCAACGTATTTTAGAATCGTGTTCATGCTGATAAATTGATAAATAGAGTGAGGATGACAGTTCAGCTTCTTCAGTTTTATCTGGGAAAAGTTGATGATACCATGGTTCTCTAGGGTATGCTAAATCATCATTAAAATAACCATAAAGTGCTAGAGCTCCCCAGCCTTGAGATTCTTCACTTTTCTCTTTCCACTTTTTGAAAATTTTGTGATTATACAAAAAAGGATCTTCATTGAATAGTTTCACAACATTCCAAATTGAAGTGTTAACAAAAAGATTATCACGGACAACATAATTTTTTTGAATTTTATTTCGATCAATTGTTTTTATAAAATATCCATCATCAAAATGAGTTATTTCTTTAACTTCTTGGGCATATATAACATGCATTTTTCTTTTAGAAATTTGCGTAGACATGTTCTTGAAATAACTTCGCATGCCTCCATCTAATCTATAAATGCCTTTATGTAAAATACTTAAACCCATACAGCCGACTATCCATGGGGTGTTTTCCATATCAGTTTGTGCTGTATCTATAAGTAGTGAATTTATTACTTTGTGTGAAATTACATGCTCTTCTTTTATGCCAAAGAGAGATACAATTGTAGATGTTTTTAAAAAAACTGTAAAAATAATTTTTATTTGTGCTAAAAAATTTAAGCTAAAAAACATTGATATGCTTTCAAAAAATTCTTTTTTTGAAATGATAGGAAATTTAGGGATATTTTTTAGCAAACTCCATAAATAAATTGAATTTTTATTGGTAAATTTAAAGAATCTAATTAAATTTTTTAATTCAATTTCATCAATATTTCCTTCAGTTACCTTAATATCGCCATTGGTATTTAATATCAATTTTATATTATACTCTGAGAAATGAAAAGTAATATATTCAATCTTATGATTTTTAAAACCAGATTCTTCATGAATTTGACCAAGATTAAGGAGATTATATTGAATTTCATTTTTCTCACATTCAACCAATTGGGTTGCGCCAACATCAAAAAGTCGGCGCGGATTTCCTCGTGCAAAATAACTAGCGCATCCTCCTGGTTCAAAATGATGTTCAAGCGCTAAATTTTTTTCATTTGGATTGCTGAGACTCAGTAATTTAGCAGTAGCAATGCCTGCTGCGCCAAGGCCAATGACTAAGTTATCTATTGTTTCTGATGTTTCAGTATCCACATTCTCATTCCCTATAATAAGAGAAAAATTGAAAAGTGCTTATTTTATTTTTGATACTAACATTATTTATCTTTTGATTTCAAATGGGCGAACATTTGCTCGCAATTTTGACCTTTCAGTATTTAAATATTCACTAAGTCTTTCGCTAAATTTAATTTCTTGTAGTTTGGATTTCCAATTTCCATAATTTTTTTCCAAATCACTGCCTGAAGAGAATTGTGCTCCTAAATATTGAAAGAAAAAAGCTGAACTGCCAATAAAGAGGGGGCCTACAACTTCGTTTACTTTTAGATTAGTTAGTTTTTCTCTAAGAACTGAGGGAAGTTCATTAAGCGAGCGTGGAGGAAGAAGTCCTTCGGTTTCAGCAGCATCACTTGCCATAGAGTACTTTTTAACAAGATTTACAAAGTCATCTCCAGAGGCAATTCCTTTTTCTACATCCTGAATAGGTTTAAAACTTTGGGGATTTGAATTGAGATTTTCAGGAACTTTTATAAGTAAACTTCTAAGTTTTACAGTGCTGACTTGTTTAACGCTACCGGTTTGTTGCGAATAGAAGTGATTGATTTCATCATCAGTGACACTGACTTGAGGGCTGATAATTCTTCCTATAACCTGTTGTTTTAACAATTCATTTTTGAACTCTGCTCTGTAATCATCAATACTTCTGCCCATTTGCGCTAATTGAATGCTTAAGTCTGTTTCTGTCAAACCTCTTTGTTTTATGAAATCTTGAATTCGAATTTCTAGCTCCTCATCTGAAATATCAAAACCTAATTCTATAGCCTTAATTTGTAATACTTTTTGATTTATTAAACCGTCTAAAACTTGATGAGCCTGTTCAGGGGTCAATGAGCCACCGAATATTTGCCCATTTGCATGAATATTGCTCTGGCCTTGGGAGGCAACGAAGATGGCTTGTTGAAAATCACTTAATAAAATAACTTGATCTGCAACTGTCGCAAGAACTCCATCGATAGTATTTGAATCAAAAGGAGTTGTGGGCGCCAATGTTGTAATAGTTTCGGCTGTGCGGGAATTCTTATCAATATCTTGACTAGAAACACATGATGTTAAAAGATAAGTTGAGCTTAATATAGATAGAAAAATTATTCTTTTCATTTTATGAGAAATCTCCAAAACAGCCTTGCCATTGCTAGGTTCAAAAGAGTTGGCCAAGAAAATCTTCATAATTCATTATATGCTTAAAAGCAAAGAACTTTTACAAATTAGGAGAATTTCTAATATATTTTAACTTGCCTTTAATAGTTAAGTTTTTAACATTTTACAATCTTTTTCTATTGATTTAACATTATAATATTACATAAATAAATGTCAAATTTAAGTAAACAACTAAAGACCTCCGATCAAATAATTGGAGGCCTTAGTTATGAGAGTCAATGTTTTTTCACCTCTATCATACACTTGGGAAAGATTTGCGGAACTGCAGCACCAATACGCCATGGCGAGAGGGCGTAGGGATGTTAGGCATTTCGATTATTTGACCGAGGTGCGTAATGACGAGAGAATCAAAGAGAAATTCCTAGATAAAGAAGCTTTGAAAAAAATAATTCTCAATATTCTATATAATAATGAAACTATACGGGAAACTCAAAAAAAAGAATTACAAAGAATTGAATATGAACGCAAATATTTTGAAAATTTGTATTTCTTGAATAGAGAAATAAAGAAACATACAATGATGGTAAGATATCTCAGAATGAAAGCATTGGATAAATACATATTGAATTTAAAAATTGAAAATGAAATTAGAATCAAAAAGGAAATTGAACAGAAAAAATTTTAATAAACTAGATGGATTATTTAATATTTATTTAAAGTAAAACTATTCTAATTACTAGCAATTAATTCTTTAATGGGATCACCTAACAGTGAAGTCGACAAGACATATATTCCATGATTCGAAAATGCCCATATAAGATTTCGATCCCATTCTACGAATATGCTATGAACAGGATTTGACGGATCGCTTTTTACCTTTGTTTTTCCATCTTTTCCTATATATTCACCAGACATTTTTGGAACAAAATAAGCTGAAATCGTCGGATTTTTAGGGTCCTTTACATCGAATATTTGCACACCAGCATTGTAAAAGGCATATGGTAAATATCTTTGATTTGGCGTTCCTGTATTTATGGATGCATAACCACTTCTCTTGGGCCCAAAGCTGCCTCTTCTTTGACAATAATCTGTAAAAGGAGCATTTTTAGGCGGTGTTGGTCGAGGCAAAGTATTTACAATTTTAGGATGACTGGGATCTTTTACATCAATAGCATATATTTCTTTATATGGCTCATGGCAATCTTCTGCTAAAGGATATCCACTGTAATATATCATGCCCGTTGAATTGGCTTTAGAAACATCTATATTGTCACCCACTGTGCCTGAAACATTCAATGGAAAATCTAAATGAGAAATTGTAGTTAATTTATTTGGATTGGAAATATCGACTGCATAAAAACCCAGTCCACCCATTGCGGCATAAGCATATTTTCCTCCTTTTTCTATGTCTTTTGGAATAAAGAGGGGCATTCTTGCTCCCATCCATGTCGTTTTATTTCCAGCGTGTTGATTTTTAGCGTAATCTTTTTCTTCACCTATTTTTTGACCAGGTACTGACCAAATTGAAAGCCTTTTGGGTTTTTCAGGATTAGAAACATCATAAACCAACTGTGCAGCAGAAAATAAATACGATTTATATTCAGTTAAAGAATATGAATCATCAGGAGCACCAGCAACAAATAAATATTTACCACCGTTGTAAACTGGAACGTCTAAACAACCAGAGCCTTGTTGTGCTTTTTCATTTCCATTTGAGTTTTCATCTAAAGATGTTTCAGACAAGACTTTCCATTTCGTCCAGTCTGGATCTGTGACTTCATATATTCTAAAACCTCTTAGCATTTTTCTTGCACGAATAGCATTTACCTGATCTTTATATAAGTATTTATTTTCGAGAACTCCATAGCGTGGGACTTCGTAACATTGTACTGCAATTGTTTTATTCAACGTTTTATTATATTTTATTGTTAATGGTCCAAACTGATGTTCTCCATTTTTTACATCGATATCTTTCCTTTTTATGAATTTAATATTTTTTGCATCTGTGATATCAAATAAATTGTACATAGTTGTTTCATAATCATACAAAAAGCGACGTCCCTGCCAATTTAAAACTGCTTGCCAACTGTGACCATGGCCGGCAACGTAAGGGACAAATCCCTCCATTTTCATATTATGAACGTATTGATTACTATCAAGAAAATTTAGGCTTCCTTTAAAGGGTTGAGGACCGTTGCTGTCTGGTGTCATTGAAGGATGGGTGAATTTTCCTGTTTTTGCATTATATCCCCATGTTCCTTCAATAGGCTCAAGTGGTTCACTTGTTAAATGGTTTGAATTTTCAATTTCTTTTTTTTCAATATCATTTGCAATAGCACTGATATTACAGAAAAATAAAAATGCAAATGCATTTAATGGTAAAATTTTATTTTTAATTTTCATTCTTGATACTCCCTTAATTAATATTCGATTCATTGAATCAATAATACAAAATTTATTCTTGGGCAAAGATATCTTTAAGTGTTGTAGAAAATATTTTAAGTTCAAAAAAGTTTGTTTTAGAATAAATAAAAATTAAAAATTTTTAAAAAATACAATAATATTTAATTTAATTTTGCCTATTTTTTTCTATTTTCTTTCTGATAGCAAACTGATTAATATTTTTCTTGCGTTTTCTAAGTTAAATTTACTATTATTATTTTTTGAGAAAAAATACTCAAGGAGAGCATCAAATATTTTAATATTTTCAGAACTCATCTTTTTAAAAGGATACTCATTTATTAAAATTGAAAATTTAATTATTCTTTCTAAATTTACATTGCTTTCTTTTTGTGTAATAAATATATCCATATATTCAGTGCGCGTATCTATATCAATATTATGAAATTTTTCTATTAAATATTTTTCCCACCCAAAGAGAGCTCGTTCTTGAGATGTTGTACCACTTTTAATTTCAGAAAATGTTCGTGTATTTGGATTTTCTAAGTAATAAGCAAAGTCATACAGTGACATATCTTCAAGGCTGCCAAATGCATAGAGTGTTTCAATCGCGCTCATAAATTTGCTTTCTTCAGGATATCCATCAATTTCCAGTTTTCTGTAGTTTGACTCGGACATCCCTAATGAATTGGCTGTATCTTGAGGGCTAAATTGTGAGCGACTTCTAAATCCTTTTAAGTAGTGTGTGATTCTTTTTGCATAATAATTTTTTTGTTCATCAGTTAAAATTTTTTTCATATGAGATTCCTTTATATTTTTGGGGAAATAAAGCTTTTATCTCTTCAAATGAATGAGGTTTTTTTTCCAGAAAACCATCGAAATCTAATAATTCTTCCTGACTACACTTGATTAATGAAGATAAAAAGCACGGATTTTTATATCCGCTTCTTCTGAGTAAACTGATAAAATTCATTTGAACTATATTTTTATTTATTCCTTCATAGAAATAATCTAATATTATGCAATCAATAGTTTTTAATAATTTTTTATCTTGAAATATATCATTAAATAATTCCTCAGGGTTATTATAGCAATGAAGCTTGTGTAATTTTAAGGCATTTTTCCACATATTCATATAAAATTTATTGTCTTCAACTATTATGATGGAGGAGATTTTTTTTAAATCTTTATTATCTTGATATATTTTGCAGAAGTTCTCAAATATATCTGAGAGACAGATATAATCCATCGGTTTTAATTTAAAAAGATTTGCTCCAAGTTCAAATACTCTTTTTTTAGAAAAAATACGATTTGTATGAACACAAATATACGTTAATTTATTAGATTTTCGTATGTATTTTATAAGATCAAAGCCATCATTTATCTTATCTTTAAGATCAATATCTGTAATCACAATTTGTGGATTTTCTTTTTCATAAATTTTTAAGGCATCATGAAAATTACTTGCGCTATAAAATATAATATCATTTTCATAATTTTTCATAGAACTGGAAATAAGAGAATGTATTGAATTCAAATGTATTTCATTGTCTTCAATGATAAGTACGCTCATTTTTTTAATATTTAAATTTATGAAATTAATAATTTCTAAAATTCTATAATTATTTTTTTCAGAGAAATTCCTAGATAATTTGTTCTGCTGATATTTATATATTTCATTTGCGCAATTAGGTAATTGTATTTTTTCTGTTGAGAGCTTTTTTTCTTCAGAAATAGGAACTGTAAAAATAAACTCAACTCCATATTGTTTGTCGGAATAGCATTTTATATCACCTCCAAATGAATTAATAATTGATTTGACACTATATAAACCTATACCATTGCCTGTTTCTTTTCCCATTGTAAAGCTTAAATCAAATATATTACTAATATAATTTTTATCAATATATGAATTGCTATTTCCAAATATTATTTGCATAAACTTATTATTTGATTGATTAATATCTTTGGTTTTAATCCATATCTCACCATTCCCTTGCATTGCTTCTATGGAATTAACTAATAAATTATTTAGCACTCTTTCAAATTTAATTTTGTTAAAATATATTAAATATTTATGATTTAATGTATAAGTAAATTTGTAATTACATTCGGCATTTATTTTCGAAATATTCATAAGAAAATTATAAAGAAAATATTCAAAATCAAAAGATTCTCCATGTTTTTCACTCGCATCTCCAAAGCTCATAAAGTCATTTAACATATGATTAACTTTGTCTATTGAACTATTTAAATCTTTCTTAATTGAAGGTATGTTTAGATTTAAATCACTTTTTTTATTATCTTCTAGGAAATTCAAAAAAACTTTTAATTTTGAAAAAGGATCTCTTATATCATGTGCTAACATGCGTACAGAAGTTAGAATTCCTTTTATTTCTGCTTCTCTAACTTGTGAAAGAAGATAATTGTAATTTCTGTACCTACGATTCATAATAATATTAAAAAAATAATTGTTAAAATATATGGAAGAAGTATATAAGAGATATTAATTTCTTCAGCTGAATAAATATATGTTTTGTTTTTATCCTGGAGTAATTGTTTTTGTATAAGAAAGAATTTATTGTCGTGATTTGCAACATTGAAAAAGAGTTCTTTAACTTTTACATATTTTGGTAAATCTGATTTATCTGCGTAGAACTTAATTTTATGTTCATCTTCAATCCATATTGCTGCAAATCCTCCACTTTTAGTTACATGCGAGATTTTCTTTTTAATAGAATCTTGATCATTTTTTTGAAGCAACTGGAGAAATGTAGGAATTGTTAATTTTATAACTTTATCGGGTATTTCAAAATATCGCGCATATAGATAAAAAGAATAAGACCCGAGGGAAAGTATTATTGAAACAATAATTATTATGAATGTTTCATCTCTTGATTTTCTAATTATTTGATTGTGTATAATAGAATTGCTTTCCAATATAAATTCCTATAGATAAATATTTATTCCAAAAAGCTTTGAGCATAAAGTGTCCATAATAAATCACTATTATAGAAATACATACAAATAATTTTATTAAAAAGCAATTTTTCATTAAATGTTTTTTCAAAAGATTAATTCAGCATGAGTCATGGATCTAGATAGCACTATTTGAGGCTTGAGGTTAATAAAACTCTGCTTAATTTTCTAGATTATAAAGCTTACTAAAATTTTCTGAATATCTACCACCAAAAACAGGAAATTGTGCTAATATTGCTTCTATTTCTTGCATATCATCGTCTGTTAAAATTTTATCGATCGCAGCTCTATTTTCTATTAAATATTTAATTCTTTTTGTTCCTGGAATGGGCACAATATGTGGTGCTTTCTTAAGTAACCATGCTAGAGCTAGCTGCGCATTTGTCATATCTTTTTTTTGCACAAAGGAATTGATTGCTGAAACTAATTTTAAATTCTTTTTAAGAGTATTTTCTTGGAAGCGTGGTAAAGTTTTGCGCAAATCATTTGAGCTTAGTGAGTTTGTATTGCTCATATTGCCAGACAAAAGTCCGCGACTGATAGGACTATAAGCAACGAAAAGAATGCTAAGTTCTTTGCAGATATTAGAGTGTTATTGGATTTTGCGCCCCTGCTCATCATGGAGTATTCAGTCTGTACTGCTGCGAGGCCCTGTTTTCCATCTGTTAATTTTAAAATAGAATTGTGCGCACGTTTAATTTGTTCTGCAGTGGCTTCGGAAATGCCAACATGCTTAATTTTTCCTTCTCTGAGTAAGAGAGCCATGGCATTCATAGAGGATTCTATATTTTTTCCTTCATCTGCTATGCGATGTAGGTAGAAAAGATCAATATGTGTACCAAGACGTTCTATGCTTTTTAAGCAGCTTTCGTAAATATATTTTTCAGAATTATCGATTATGCGAGATGCAGGATCATTGGGGTCTCTTTTTATTCCACATTTAGTGGCAATGGTAATTTTACTTCTGCAATTATTTTTCTTTAGAAAGTTTCCAATTAATTTCTCATTTTCTCCCTGTCCATATATATCGGCCGTGTCAAAATG